>JAIXOJ010000052.1 GCA_027486835.1 Chitinophagaceae bacterium | reverse complement strand
TCTCGGTTTGCGATTAGAATATCTCGGTTTGCGATTAGAATATCTCGGTTTGCGATTAGAATATCTCGGTTTGCGATTAGAATATCTCTGTTTGGGATTAGCAATATCTCGGTTGTTGGTTAGAATATCTCGTTTAGGGATTAGCAATATCTCGTTTAGGGATTAGCAATATCTCCGTTGGTGATTAGCAATATCTCTGTAGTTGATTAGAATATTTCGGTTGGTTTTGTTTAGGTACTCATTTTTATAACACTATATTATACTCAAATTTTTAAACTATTTTTTATTAAGTAAATTTTAATTTTATGGATAATACTTACGTAGGCAAGTACCGGATGTATGCTGTATTTGCAAAATTTTTAGCATTTTTTGCAACCATATTTGGCGATGTAAAAACACTAGTGGCTAAGATTGCCGTATTTGATGCGGCATGGACGGCGTTAAAAGATATTGTACCAGACGAAAGCGTGGCTGCGAATGACACCAAACCCATTACCATCACCAAAAACAAGTTGTTAGAACTGATGCGTAAGAAACTGATAAACATGGGCAAGCTGGGAAAATTATTGGCTAAGGACAAAAAAGATGAAGACTTGGCAGCCGCATTTTCCTTTAAAGTAGAAGATTTAAGAGTGAGTGAACCTGAATTTATTGCATTGGCCAAAAAATTGCTTGGCCATTTTAAAAAGAATTCGGCTGCACTATTAACATATGGTCTGACGGCTGAGGATATTTCTGATCTGGAAAAATGGATTCCGATAGCGGAACAAAATATTGGCAAACCGCGCAGTTTAAAAGTGTTAACTTCTGTTACCAATAGTAAAGTGGACCAAGCTTTTGAAAAAGTCGATGCAGCAGTAGAGGATTTGCAAACACAAATTGGTGGTATTTATGGCGAAGGCATGAAGAGTGCTAATCCCGAAATTATTGTTGCCCTTGCAAAAGCATCGAAGGTATTGGTGGTAACACATACTACGGGTATTCACTTCTTATTTGTGAATGCAGCAACCAAAGAGCCGATACCGAATGTGAAGGTGGACATTCCGATTCTAAAAAAGGAGGGTGAGGCCGACCTTGATGGTAAAGCTAAGGTGGAAGAAGTGAAAACGACCCAAGCAATAGCTACCTGCACTCACCCTGAATTTGAAACCAAAAATGTTACGGTGAAGGCGAAAAGGGGGAAAATAATTGAAGTGGTGGTGGAACTGGTGAAGAAGATAGATAAGGAATAGGGGATTTGTGGGGAATGGTATTTTCTATTCCCCACTTTTTATTTGGAATTGGGGGATTGGTGGGGGACTAAACAGTAAGGGTTCTTGACTTATGGTAGCTGAAATTATCTACTTGATATGGATTATGCTAATATTTTGGCTTACAAAATTTTACTTGCGCTATAGCTTATCCAGTTTTCAATTAGTAACAGGTGTTGTTTTTCATTTGCATGAAAGATTGTGTAAAAAAATTAAGTTAGTTTGAGCATTAAATAAGTAAAATCCTATACTTTGCATTCGATGAATTATATTGATCTTTTTGCTGGTTGCGGTGGCTTGTCTTTAGGCTTGTATAATGCAGGCTGGAAAGGTCTTTTTGCTATTGAAAAAAGTCCTGATGCTTTCAAGACTTTAAAGCATAACTTAATTGATAAGAAAAATCATTTCGATTGGCCTGATTGGTTGCCTGAGGCTAATTTAGAAATAGATTCAGTAATTAAAGATTACAAGAAAGAACTTCAAAGTTTAAGAGGCAAAGTAGATATGGTTGCAGGTGGTCCGCCATGCCAAGGTTTTTCAATGGCTGGAAGAAGAAAAGAAGACGACCAAAGAAATAGTCTAATTAAATCATATATTTATTTCATAAGTTTGGTACAACCTAAAATAATTTTCTTTGAAAATGTCAAGGGGTTCACACTTGGTTTTGAAAAAAATAAAGTTAAAGGCGAAGCTTATTCAAAGCTTGTTCTGCAAGAATTAGGTAAGAATTACTATGTAAAAGGTCAACTCATCAATTTTGGCGACTATGGAGTGCCTCAAAAAAGAACACGTTTCATCTTAGTTGGCGTAAGAAAAGATGTTGCTAACGCAAAGCAAGAAACGGCTAGCTCTTTCTTTGAAAAAATCTTAGCAAATAGAGAAGCATTTTTAGTAAGTAAGAATCTTACCATTAACACGAACCTTCAAGATGCTATTTCTGACTTGTTGAAAGAATACGGTACTAAACAATCTCCAGATACTAAAAGCTATGAGGCTGGTATTTATGGTAATTTGCAATCTAATTATCAGAAATTACTCAAAGGTGATGTAAAGATTGCAATTGCGGATAGTCATCGATTCCCTAAGCATAGGGTTGATATTGTTGCAAAATTTAAAGATATTATAGAGAGCACTAGTACTAAAAATAAAGATATCAGTAAGGAGTTGCGAGAAAGATACAATATTAAGAAGCATACTGTTATTCCGCTAGACGGTACTTTGAAAAGTCCTACAATCACCACACTGCCAGACGATTATATTCATTATTCCGAACCAAGAATTCTAACCGTAAGAGAGTATGCGAGAATACAGTCTTTTCCAGATTGGTATGAGTTTCAAGGGAAATACACAACTGGTGGTAAACTAAGAATAAAAGAAGTGCCTCGATACACCCAAATTGGTAATGCTATACCTCCGTTATTCGGTGAACAAAGCGGATTGATTTTAAAACAACTTTTCAGCTAATGAGTGACAAATATTTCAAGATAAGTTCTGCTTTAAAAAACTTAATTGGGAGCGATTTAATTACCGACAATTTTGTAGCAGTTTTTGAATTGGTGAAAAATTCTTTTGATGCGAGAGCAACTGAAGTAAGAATCACATTTGAAGACATCTATTCGAACAATCCGAAGATAATTATTCAAGATAATGGTAAGGGAATGGACACCGAAGACCTTAATGAGAAATGGTTATTTCTTGGTTATTCAGGAAAAAGAGATAATACTGAGGATTATCGAGATAAAATAAAATCTGGTAGAGTTTATGCTGGTGCCAAAGGTGTAGGTAGATTTTCCTGTGATCGTCTTGGTAAATATTTGAACCTTATTACAGTTAGTGAAAAGCCAAATAGTAAAATTGAAAATATTTTCGTTGATTGGACAAAGTTTGAGGAAAACCAAAAAATTCTGTTTGATAAAATACCTGTTATACAAAGTGATCTTTCAAAAACAAAATATAATCTCAAGCATGGGACAGTTTTAGAAATTACAGGGGTACAAAATGATTTTTGGAATAGGGATAATTTTAAAAAGCTAAAAGAGAAACTTTCAAAACTTATTAGACCCGACCTAAATAACTCTGATGATGTACAAAAGTTTAAAATTATTCTTTCAGTTCCCGAAGAGGAATCTAAGGACAACGAAGTAATAAAACTAAAAGAAGCTACAGTAATTCAACAGTATTATAACACCGTTAATGGTGAAATAAAAAATTTTGTTTTCAATGAACTTGATATTAAGACTACTAAGATTGAATCATATATCGATGACAATGGTATAGTAACTACCAAACTGACAGACAGGGATAATTTTATTTATGAAATTAAAGAGAAAAATGAGTTTGATTTACTTTCAAATGTTAGCATCACTCTTTATTTTCTGAACCGCTCTGCGAAATTGACTTTTAATAAACGAACAGGCGTTGAGCATGTTGAATTTGGAAGTTTATTTGTTTATAAAAATGGTTTTAGGATTTATCCTTATGGCGAAAGAGGTGATGATAGTTTAGGGATTGATAATAGAGCATTACAAGGTTATGCAAGATACATTGGCTTAAGAAGTTTAGTAGGCGAGATTGCGATTCAAGGTGTCAATTACGAATTACGTGAGACAACAAGTCGTGGCGATGGATTGCTAAAAAACAAAACTTATAATCAATTAGCGAATAAAGATGATAGCTTTCTTATTAGAACATTAAGACGTTTAGAGAAATATGTAATTGATGTAACACAGTGGGGGGTAAACAACGATGATGAAAATATTGACCTAACATCTCAAAAAGCAATAGAAGGGCTTGTTAAGTTGATAGCAAATATAACTGACAAACAAACCGTTGATTTAAAATACAATAAAGATATTTTTAATCTTATTTCGCTGAAAGAAGAAAAGAGTGCGACTAAATTGGTTAAAAACTTTAAACGTATTGCTGCCGAGTCAAATAACGAACCGCTTTTCAAAGAAGCACAGAAAATAGAAAATGCTATTAATGCATCTTTAAAAAGAGCAGATGCTGCTGAAAAAGAACGGGATATTAAAGTTGGTGAAAAGAAAATTATAGAACAAGAATTAGAAAAAAAGAAAGAACAACTGGCAATAGTTACATCTATTGAATCACAAGATCTTGCAAATGTTACAAATCTGCATCATCAGGTTTTTATTATCTCGGATACTATAAAATCCATTCTGAAGGAATTTTCTTTAAAAATTTTAAATAAAGAAAAGGTATCCCAAGTCGAATTGAAAGAATTAATTGATGAATTATCCTTAGAAAATAGCAAGATTGAATCTATTTCTAAATTTGGTATGAGAGCAATTTTCGAAGATTTCAACTCTATTAAAAAGAAAGATGTAATTGAATTTTTTAAAAACTATGTTGATAAAATATCCAACTATTTTAAGACTAGTAAACTCAGAGTAGAGTGGAAGCCTAATGAAGATGTTTATAATGTATCATTCAGACCATTGGATTTGGCAATTATTATTGATAACATTATTAATAACGCTAAAAAGCATAAAGCAACACTTTTACAAATAGAGAGCAAAATACTACCTTCTAAAGCTTTACATATACATTTCAAAGACAATGGAATAGGTTTGAATAAAAACATTGAACAAGTTGAAGATGTATTTGGAAAGGGCTTTTCTACTACTGAAAGTACTGGCTTAGGGCTTTACCATGTTAAAAACATAGTTGAACAATATAACTGGGATATTGATATTAATACTGAAAATACAAAAGGCTTTGAATTAATCGTTAAAATTAAAAAATGAACTTAGACTATAGAATTTTATGGTTTGAAAATGAAAGAGGTTCTTTCAATGCGAAGCAACGTCTTGTAAAAAGAGTAGTTGAGAATTTTGGGTTTAATTTTCCTGACCCAAGAAATGAAGCTGATGATAGCAATATTGATAATATTAATTATCAACTTTATGATTTAATTATAGCAGATTTAAATTTAGATAATGATATAAAAGGGACTGGTTTATTGGAAAAAATCAGAGCGGAAAAAGGAATATTTACTGAAGTAGTTTTTTATTCTTCTATAGGGGAGAGTGCTTTACGACAAGAGTTGAAAAATTTTGAAATTGATGGTGTATACTGTGCAAGTAGATCTGATGATGACTTTAGAGAAAAAGTTGCCAAAGTAATAGAAACAACAATTAAAAAGGTTCAAGATGTTAATAATGCTAGGGGTTTAGTAATTGCTGAGAGCATAACACTTGAAAATGAAATTGAAGAGATATTATTGAATTTTTTTAAAACAGCAGAGGGAGATGAGTTAAATCAAGAGAAGGCTGATTTATTGAGAAACATTTACGATAGAAAAATAAAGCAACAACAGGAATTTAGCAAACTACTTAATGAAATAAACTTTAAAGATATCCAAAAGCTAATAGAAACTGATGTTCTTACTGCCTCTAATGGAATCGACGCGTTATCTGGAATTTTAAAAGTCGACCTAAAGAAAATTAAATTAGAAATGAACAAAAAAGGCCTTACTAAAGAAAAGCGGGCTGAGTTACAAGGAAGGGTTGATAAAATAGAAACTATAAAGAGTGAATTAGTTAAATTTAATGAAGAAATTTTAAAAATCAGAAATACGCTTGCTCACGTTGAGGAGGAAATTGCGGAAAATGGCATCCCCTTTCTAAAAAGTTTAAATAAAAAAGATGGAACAACTATAATGTTTGATGATGCTAAATATGTTGAAATTCGAGAGGTTTTAAAAAGACATAAAAAAAATCTTCAAGAAATTGCATTGCATTTGAACACCGTCAATTAATTTTTTTGTAAGGGATTACAAATGCCCCCCTCCTCGCTGGCACGAGTGTTCTGCATTAGCAGGCCACTCGTGCCTTTTTAATGAGTCAGTTTGCAACTGGAATTCGTTTGGACAAAACAATTAAATTAGCCAATAAATCACCATTATGTCAAGCAAGTACAAAACAGGGGAAAGCGAGATTCCACATTTTGTAACCTGCACGGTTGTAGGTTGGGTAGATGTGTTCAGCAGGGAATTGTACAAAGAAATCGTTGTAAAAAGCTTGGCGTATTGCCAACAATCAAAAGGGCTGTGCTTGCACGCTTATGTTTTCATGACCAACCATTTGCACCTGATTGTTTCCAGCAGTTCGCACCCAATAAGCGATATAATGCGCGATTTTAAGAAATATACTTTCAAGCAAATTATAGCAGCGATAGAAAGCAATGAAAAAGAAAGCCGTAAAGAATGGATGCTGAATTTGTTTCGCTTTGTAGGCAGCACGAATAGCGCACACAAAGAATACCAATTTTGGCAACAAGGTTTTCATCCTATTTAACTGGATAACGTAGAAAAACAGCAATAGCGGTTGCGTTATTTGCACAAAAACCCTGTGAGCGCAGGAATTGTTTGGCTGCCACATGAATATAAATACAGTAGTGCTTATCAATACTATCATGTTAAGGATGAGGGGATATTGCCGATTGTACACTTGTAGTTCTTTACTTTATCGCCAGTTACAAACTGGCTTATTTGTACGGCACAAGTGACCAGCTAAAGCTGAACACTTGCGCCAGTGGAGAGCCAGTGGTGATTTTTTGAAAGAAAGTGCTATTTTAGTAAAAAATGATTTTAAAATGAGAACAATTCAAGTAACCATTAGTGATACAGATTACACAAAGTATGGGTTTCAAGAAAAAAGCGCTATGCCATTTTCGGACTTAGAGGACATCATATCTATTGAATATGCCAAGAAGGCACTCAAAGCATGTAACGATATTGCTGAAAAAACGGGTCTTTCAAAAATGTCATTAGAGGAAATTAATGCAGAAATAAAAGCCGTTAGGGATGCAAAAAATAATTCTTGATACTAATGTGATTGTTTCTGCCCTTATTTCAACATCCTTTCCTTCTAAAATTTTACATGAAATAGTATTTGCTCGCAAGGTCACACACCATATATCGAACCGAATAATTCAAGAATATGTAGAGGTATTAAGCCGAGATAAATTTGATAAGTTTCCTAATTTCCGTAGAAACGCAGAAGTTTTTGTAAAAAAATAATCTAAATTTCTGTTTTATGTGAACCAAGCGAACGGATTACTTTGATGCTAGATATGCCAGATAATAATTTTCTAGAGGTGGCCAAAGAAGCAGAACTAGATTATATTATATCTGGAAACACTCTAGATTTTAGTTTTGAAACATTTGGATATACAAAAATTGTTACCCCAAAAGTATTTTATGAAAATTGGTTCGCACGTTTGTAGGGTTTGTAAGACTACTTTGGTGCGAACATGTCACTCGTACCCTTTGCTAAGTTCTTCGCAGTGTTTGAAGTTGATCAAAACCTGATGTTGCTGAATATCAAGATTACCATATCCTGTTTGCAAAACCCAATTATTTGTTTAAGACAACTTGCCTATTAAGATAGGTTCTCTTTTGGAGCGAACTATGCGAATGTCGGGTGTTGAGAGCTGGGAGTATCAAGTAAATACCCTATAAAGCCGAGGAATAAACTTTGGAGGTATCTAGAAAGGTTTTGGAAAATTGGAAAATTGATTTTTATGAACAACTATTTGCAATGATTTTTTATAATTGCAGTATAAGTTAATCTTGGGATCGTAAAATTTTATGTAGCATGAGTGCAACTAATTTTTTTAAACTGAATTTAAAGCATCCTGTTTTGAAGCAATTTGCTGAGGATCATTATTTGTTGATCTGCTTGTATAAAAAATCGTATGAATTTTTGCAGAATTTCGAAAATGTGGATGCAGAAACCGAGGAAGATTGTAAATACTATTCTCATGTGTTTTTGAAAGAATTGACATTAGCAAGTGAAGAATTGCAGGATAAGTATAACAACTTTTTAATTTCCTATCACTCTTTTAAATCCCTTGCTGCTAGCAACAAAACCATAGAAAAAGAATTCAAAAAATTGCCCAAGAATATAACTGAACTCTCTGATTATTTGGAGACCTTGATTGAAGGTTACCATACTGCTGTTTTATCTGTAAAGGAAATTCTAGATAACGTCCACAGGATTGAACGAGGTGAGTAGTTTTTGGAAGGATTATTTGGCGTTTATCAAACTTCAACAGAATAGCAGTTTGGTGCAGTAAAAAGCTTTTTCGCTCCCCCAAAATTAAACCTCACCCCAACCCCTCTCCAAGGGAGAGGGAACTGGAATGTTTGTCTGGAATTGATTACAGGATTTTTTTTACACTTTGTTTATTTGGCGCATATAACTTGTTTTTTGGTAGTCAGCATTTATCAAACCTTAGTGCCCTAGCAGTTTGGTACAGAAAAACGAAAAACCTATATGCAGCCAGGTCGGTTGCTTTTTTTAGGTGATTACCATAACTAGTCATCTAGTTATGATAATTAAAAGGTAAAGCAGGAGTAATAGATGTAGCCACCCCAATATTTAGAGGTGGCTACATCTATTTGAAGCAGTAGGGGATGGGGAGCAACCTTTATTCTTTCAAGAATTTAGCCTTATAAGTTTGCCCTTGGGTATCTGTAAGTTGTAACCAATACATACCTGCTGCCAAAGCTGATACATCCAATGCTGCCTTACCGTCTGCACTGAGGTTTTGGATGGGCATTTTTAGATTTTGCCCTTGTAGGTTGCAAATGGTAATGCTGCTGTGTTTTAATGCTATTCCTGCATTGATATAGAGCATTTTCTGAACAGGGTTGGGGAAAATGGAAAGTCCATTTTGGTTTTGTTTTTTAAGGGCGATGGTTTCACTAAAAGAATTAGCCCCGTCGGGGTACACCATTTTTAATTTATAGTAGGCAATAGCTTCTGGCTGGGGTTGGGTGCATTCGTATTTGTTAGCAACAGCGGCATCCTGATTTGCATTGATTTTTTGTGTGGGTGCAAAATGGATGGCATCTGTACTTTTCATTAACTCAAAATGTGCAACCTCCATTTTTTGATCGGTTTCCCAATTTAAAACGGCTTTTTCATTGATTAATTTTACTTGGAAAGACCATCTTTTAAGCGGGAGGGGAACAGCGATGGTGAAACTAAGCTGGGGAGCGGTATAGTTCCAATAAGGCGCATCGTACAACTTAAAATAAACCACGTGGTTGCCCGGTGCAATGCCAGTAATGGATAGGGTATAAGATACGGTATCGTAGGCCACTTTGTTGGTAACCAAATTGTTGATAGTAACCAATACACTATCGATATAAAACTGAGGAGCAGAAAAGCAATTGGCAATATTGGGGTTCACCGCTAGCGCTTTTAGTGAAAGGGTATCGCCATGAATGGAGTGCGACACCCAACCCAATTTAGGTGCAACCCCTGGTGTTGCGGTACTATCGATGTTTGTTCGATAAGCATCTTTATGCAAACCAATCCGATGAATGTGCCAATCTTTACCACAGGGTTTGGAAAAGGCAGCCACCACTTTTAAGCTGTCAATCTTAAACGGTGTAATAGAATTGGTTAATTGACCCGTAATTTTCCAATTATCCTTTACTATGGTTCCATAAGTTTTAAAAGCTGCCCCTGTGGCGAGGGTTGCACTGGTTTTCTGTGAGCCATTGGTGTTGAAAAACGCAGTGTCCTTTATGCCTCCAAAAGTTTGTGAGTTACTGTAAAGTACATTGCAGTTAAACTGGTTCCATTGCAAAGAACCAAAAGCTTTGTTGGCCTTATTTACCGTATCGAGCATTGCATTTGCATCGGGGTAAGCCGCTCTATAAGCCGCACTACCAATATAAATGGTTTGCAAGTTTTTATACATTTTTATATAATCAGCTGCAGTGTCTTTAGTGATTCCACTGGAATGTGCAGGCACGTTGCCCACATAAATATTGTTAGAAAACACATCGGCATAGCCACCATTGTTGTTGGTTGCAAGAAAAGTGTTGGCAATGATGTTGTAATAAATACTGTCACCTGTTCCATTGTTGTCTTCGGAAATGCCACCACCGAAGGGGCTTTCGTGGACAAAGTTGAACCTTACTTTATTACCTCTATCTGCAAAATTGCCCGTTCTGTAAAAGGCAGATGCACCTCCATATTTATTACCCATATCATAGGCTTCGTTGTATTCTATGGTATGGCTGTTGCCGCCCCAATAGATGCCAATTTGCGGGGCATCGTTCAAAAGATTATACCCCACATAAGTACCAATGGCAGTAGAAACATCAATTGAAGGAAAATACACTTGCTTTTCTACAGCAACCGTATAAATGTGGTTGTTGATGATTTGGTGGTTGCAAAGGGTTACATTTTTTTGGTCGGTAAGATAATTAGCAGCGGATACCTTAACCCCTGCACCACCCTGGTGGTGCAGGTCGTTGCTTTGAACGGTACAATTACTGCCTCCGAGAATGGTAACTGCATTTCCCGCATTATTGGAAATATTGCATCCAGCAATCAATACATTGGTACAATTCTTTAGGTAAAATCCATCGCCAGCACCGCCTAGGATTGCAATGCCTTGGAAATGGACATTGCTCACGTCTGCTATACTAATGGCGGGTATGGTTGCATCACTAGCCACTTGTATTTTGGCATTTTCAGGCAACCACATGTACAACATTTGGTTTTTGAAATTAATGCTCCATTCGCCCGGCTTACTGATTTCTTCCACTAGATTAATGGCCCAATAAGGCTCTTTACCATTGCCAGCAGGACGGGCATATTTATCGCCAATACCTAATGGAATCCCTACTACTTGCTGAATAGTATCTGCCACTGTATCAATTACTTGTGTTTTTACCACATCAACTTGCCACGGAACCCGCCAGGCTCCAGAAAGGAATACTCCATCATCAGCTAATGCATTGAGCCAATATTTGCATCGTTTGTTTCTATACACAAATGTTCCGCCAGGCATTTGTTTATTAATACCATTATTCAATACTTTTTTCATGGTCATGTTGCTATCTTTTGGATAACGAGACATCGGCAAAACCGACCCATTGTTGTAAAACTTAGGTGCAGTTAAGTTAGCTATGCCAAATGTGTTGGGCCAAACCGACATGTTTTTAAGTAGGTAAGGAGCAAGGGGCAATTGCTTCACCTTGTTTTTGGCAACACTGTCGATGATGCGGTCTTTAATGGTATTTGGAATGGGTTGAAAGTTAAGGGTATCAATATTGGTTAAAGGCTGAAAAATGGCTTTCAATGGATGTATTGCCTTAAAAAAAGCCGGAGCGGTAGCCTTTCTTGTGTTAGAACTATTCAAGGAAAGCGTACTGTAAAAACCATCATCCAGCCAAACTATACATGTATCATTTGGGAAAGCGTTCATCACAGTACATGCCCTACTTAAAGAAACCGAGTTGGTAGGGCTAGAACCATTTCCCGTGTTTGCGCCATTAGGGGAAACATAAATAGATACGGTTTGCGCGGTTAGTATTTTGGCTGTTAGCAACAATGCTAAGGCAAAAACAATTTTTTTGTAAGGGGAAAGCCCTTTTTTCCATTTAAGCATATAAGCAATCTGGGGCAGGTTTAAGCAATGACTGCCATGTGGGCAAATGTATGTTAAGCACCGTTGCATTTAAGCCTATAATTAAAGCTTTTTCAACCTGGCTGGGTTGTATTTTTGGGAAGGGGTAAATAGGTTAATGAGTTTCCCTTTTCCATTTATTTTAGCATGATTGCACTTTCCAAAGAGGTGTTAATTGAAAATGAATTTGTGAACCAAAAGTCGATTGGCCGAAATAAAGCTAATAGAACGCAAGAAAAGCTGATGATAGCTAGGTTTGTGGGGACTTTTAAGATTTACTGGCTTGTGGAGTCGTTACAGTTTCAAAATAATGGGGTATGAATAAAAAAGTAGTTTTAGATATATGGTTCATTATGCTTTTGATATCATGTAATTCCAAGTACCCTATTGATTTGGGTAATGGGTATAAATTAGATTATGATGCAAATAGCTATTCTGTTATGTTAGATTCAAGAGGCATTGGGTTGATTAGTCCTAGTATTGTTAACTATTGTTTTGACTCCGCCTATATAATTGCAGAGCAAAAGCCTATCGACAGTATTTTTAAGTGTACGTATAACAATCCTAAGTATGATCTAAAAAAAAGAAATAAACTTTTTGAAAAAAGCACTTTTCGTCAATATTGGATAATCAATAAAAAAGAAAAAGGTCAATATAGTTTAGATACATTAACACATCTTGCACACTATTCCAATGTTCATGGACCCTATAATAGAGCAGAATATTTACATAAGCGACAGGATTTAAGTGTACCCAGAGAATTAAAACTAAAGGAATAAAAGAATACTATTTTGGTTAATCAAGTAATCGACCCGCTGCTGAGAGCTTGTCGCTCGTACCTTTCGCTAATTACTTCGCAGTGTTTCAAATTGAGGAGCCCCTTCTTGGCATATAAAGATCACAATAGCGTGTTAGCATAACCTAGTTATCATTTAAGACAACTTGCCCTTTGGAATAGGAAATCTATCTGGAATAACTAAGTGAATAGCAAGCGCTTTAAGTTCGCACTAGCTGGACAATATCTTCCAGCTTATTTTGCTTCTGTTTATACTTTGCTTTTTATCATTCTTGATAAATAGGCAGCAAAATATGTATCCATTAACCATAATTTTACAAAAAAAAACTGACTGGGATATATGTATAAGTCGATTTCTATTGATCGAAATAAACTTACATTGATGGGTGTACAATTTGAAAACCTTGAAACGTTGGAAAGTACTGCAAATGCTATTGGCAGTAATATGTTTGAAGGGTTTGAGCCAACTCCGAAGGGAATTTCAATTATCAGGGATTATATAGTTGGTAAAGTCAATTTTGCAGAATTCATAAAGATTGCAAAAGATAAAGCGTATGAATAATTCCTACAGCAATGATGACCCCGACTATAATTAAACTGATCCGAAAACAGGTGTGCTTCGAAATCTAGCGGAAATCACGGAGTTAGATGTTTTATTATTTGCTGAAAGTGGGGCAGTTTCAAAGCGGGTACAAGAACTGTTCATTAACCCAATTATAATTAGCGGAATTAAAAGTCTATTTGTAATACACGAGCATCTGTTTCAAGATATATATAGTTGGGCAGAAAAAGCTAGAGTAGTAGAAATAAATAAAGGCGGCAAACAATTCTTTCCAACTAGTCGATTTAATACCGCTTTTAATTATATCGATAATTTGTTTTTTGAATACAAAAAAATTAAAGAAACAGACAAAGAAAGGATTGCGAACCAATTAGCTGAAATTTTAGACAACATCAACTACTTGCACCCTTTCAGGGAGGGGAATGGGCGTACTCAAAGAGAATTTATTCGATTATTAGCTTTAGAAAAAGGTTGGTTGCTACATTTAAATCCACCAGATAATGCTAATGTTTACGAACGCTAAATGCCTGGAACTATTAAAAGTGACGTTAAAATTTTAGAAGACCTGATTATAGAATTACTAACAAAATCATTAAAATAAGTATGAAAAAAATGGGTTTACTATTCATAGTATTGGTTGAATAAACTGTACCAAACTTCATAGTGTAGATGTTTATTGGTATGTAAGCTGGTCTTAACCAAGAACGACTTTTAGTATCTTCCAGTTTTTATCACCCCCAGCTCGTATCCTTCGCTAAATTCTTAACAGTGTTTCAAATTGAGCAAAATCCTAACTTAGCTTAATACCAATATTATAATAGCATTTTTACAAAACCCAATCAGTTTATTAAAAATATCTCTTTGTATATAGTTGGGAGTGTTTTGTTATTTGTGTACACGGGAAATTTGGTAAGAGGGCTAAATCATTAGGATAGTTTTCACTAAAAATAAAATAAAATGATAATTGAACATGCGATTGAGAAATTAAATAATTCAAAAGTCCCAATAATTGTAATAGACAAAAACTAGAGCGATTTAAAGAGAAAAACTTGTTTCTAGAGAAATTAAAAAGAGCTAATGAAATTTTGGTAAAGACGGGTTTGCCTAAATCGATAAAATAAATACCCATCTCTGTTTAGTGTTTAAGAAGTCAGCACCCCCGCCACAAAAAAATAGCCATAAAAAAAGTGCAGACTTGTTAAAGTCTGCACTTTTTGTTTTAGCACAAGTCGGAGTTAAAAGGCATGCTCGACTGAATTTATTGCACGATAATTTTTTGGTATTGCGCAACGGTTTTGCCGATTAATTCTATCGTATAGATTCCTTTAGTGCGCGGCACTTTCAAGAAATAAGCTGCATTGCCACCAGCATGATTGAGCTGTGATTGTTGAACAAATACGCCTGAATTATTCACCACTTTTATGGTATATACACCTTTGGCCATGCCTTTAAGTTGTACCGTAGCATCCGTTCCAAAGATGGGGTTGGGATAAATGTTGAAGGTTGCAGGTGTAGCATTGGGATTCTCCATCAAGGTTTGTGTGAAAGCAGCAGGTGTAGCAAATCCATTGTTTTTAACCGTTGACAGCAAATTGATATTGGTTCTGCCATTGCCATCTATTACAAAAGCAAAGGTTTTGATAGAGTCTGCAAAACCAACTTGAAGCGTATCGTGCGCGGCATTCCATTTTGTTTTGGGTAATGCATCGCCATTGTTGTAAGCAAACAATAGAATCCTGAATTTAGGGTCGATACTATTGCTTTCTACAATCAATCTTTTAGGCGAAACAATATTGAAAGAATCTGTTACCCCTGGCACTGCTGGGTTGATAGCGCCCGTATTGTTGAGAATCCTTACCAAGAACCTTCTGTTTCCTGTGCCTGCTGGTTCAGCAAAAATGAGGTCATTCTTATAATTGCTGTCCACCAAACTTACAGAAGTGGTATAGGTAAGGTCTTTGGCCAATTGGGCTATCCATTTGTAATTGTTTACACTATTGTTTTTTTGAACGTCATCTGCAATCAACACATAAGGCTTGGCACTTGGTACCATTGCTATTGTTCTAAACACTTTTTGCATTTGGTTGGTGGTAGGTACCCGTACTATTTTGCTATATAGCGGCACTGGGGTATAGGTGTCGTTAAACGCTAATTGGTTATAAAAGCTGTAATTGTCGAAGCTGAAACCCGATGCATATCTAAAGCTGTTTTGACTTTCTAGCACCTTACTAGCACCTTGAGCAAATAAGTAGGGGTTCTCTTGAGTGGACGTGAACAATCCTTGGCTCCATAAATTGCTGAACGATTCTTTTACATCACCAGCAATAGACAACAGGTTAGGCGAATTGTTGTAATACACCACTTTACCCGGTGCAATCCGCAAATTAGCATTGGCGTTGGAACCAGTAGAATCAGAAGGAATGCCATAACCATTTACTAAAATGCCCGAGAAGGAATTGGCAGTAGTTACCAATCCAAATTGACTATTCCCGTTGCTAGTAGCACTTGGAATCCAAATGCGCCCCATTGCACTGAAGGATATATTGTTTTTATTCGGCAAAGTATGCCCGCCCATGTCTTGTCGATTGTGGTAGAACAAAGTAGCTGCTGTGCTGTCAAACCCACTACGCAATACTGCATAGCCCCCAAGCGAATCGAAATAGAGCTTGTTATTGCCATTTGCAGCTTGGGCTTGAGTAGTGAAAGGCATTTGGAAATAATCACTTGCATAAATAGCTCCTGGAATATTGTAATTGAAGTAAGCAAGATTAGGCGCGAAATTGCCGTAGTTATAGTAATTAGAGAAGGAGGCTGCATTGGCTTTTTGCCTTTGGATATAATTTTTCCAAACAAAATCTATAGCCGTATCTCTAGGGTACATCCATTTCAACCCTACAATGTCCATCGCATTATAGCGGTATCCGCCCGTTGCTGCATCATCAGCATAAGTGCCATTTACGTTTTGGGTACCACCAATCAAGTCCGTTCCAATGAAGGAGTAACCAAATGGTTGTGTGATGGCAGGTAGGTATTTTTTGCCATAATTCTTAATGGCAGGGTGACCGAAGAAACTGTATCCTCTTTTGGCAAGCATTACTAAAAGTGTTCCTGTAATTTGGTCTTTACCAATGGCTTCATAGAAATTACCTGTTGGTGCGTACATTCCATGATTGAAGAAATTGTAAGCCGTTTTCACCCAGCTTTTCAATCCACTGTCAACCCTGGCAGTATAGCCTGTTTCACCTTCAATGGCCATGTTAGGGAATATTTCATATCCAAAAGTGGCATGATTGGTAATGCAGGTATAAGAAGGCGCATCAAACCCATGTAAGTCTGAAGGGCTGCAAGCAATCTTGGACAATACCAAGCGTATGGTGTCACGCTGATTGGTAGTCATTTGCGGATACAAGAAATCATAAATAATGGCCATGTTGAATCCACCAATTCTATCTCTATTGTTATAATTCAAAGCATTAGCTGGATTAGGATCTTTGAGACAAGCCCTTGCCCAAGTAAGGATGGCATTCCCCAATTTGGTAGCCCTCGTGGTATAGGATGTACCCGTAGTGGCATCGGTAGTGCCTTTGTACAACCAGCATTCAAACGCTTCAAAACTTAATTGGTAAGATAACTTGGTGCTGTTGTTACCCCAAAGATTGTAATAGCCGGTTGTATCACCCACAGCAAGCTTATCATAATAGCTTTTTACATCGTTAGCACCTACATTACCCAGTATGTATGCCCCCAGGGTATCCTTGTTATAAGCCCCATTTTTATTGTATCCACTTTGGCCAAGCTGTATTAGGGTAGTATTTGCATGGATGAATCTGCTAATGGCACGACCACTATAAGTAGTATTGAGTCTGTTTTTTATCTCTGTAGTATCTTCTGGATTACAATACATTCTTGGGTGAATGCCAAATGCAGGGGCATGTTTAATGAATCGTAAACCAGTAGTATCTGGGCTTAATGGATTGATAACCGTAGGATAAATGCCCCATTTCCTTGGGTCGATGGTATTCGGATCGAGGTAAGCAAGATTATAGGTAAAGCCACCACGGCATGAATCATAAAGTGTTACTGTTTCTGTAGAAGACCAACCAGATTCTGTAGAAGCCCCTTTTGTACTATCCATGTATTTATATCGATAGGAGTAAGTGCTCCCATTGGTCAATCCTGTATCTGAATAGGCGGCATTGGATTGGTAGCCACTTGTATGACCACTTCCAGAAACAATCTCATAATAATACTTGAAAGGCGTATAGTTCATAGTAGCAACCAAACCCTTCATCAATACTTTTCCGTTGCCAGCATATTGTGGTTTGGCAGCCCAAACAGGTGTATTCACATTAGGCACCCCCGTTATGCTATTTGAAGCAACGCTTTGTTTACCAGGCGCATATTGAGCCACTACGGTATAAGTGTAACTGCTTCCGTTGGTGAGGTTATAGTGTGCATAATTGGTTTGAGTAGGGGCTACACTATCTAGTAAAGCAACTGCACCACCATTTAGCGAAACGTAAATTTTATAGTTTACTACTGCATAACCAATGCTATCAGCATTCCAGTTTAAGTAGTTCACCGTATTGCCAGCCAACACAGAAATCATGATTGGTGCAGGCGAAACAGTAATTGTAGGGCTTATGAAATTGGTGATATAAGGAATGGATGAGGTAGGCTTTTCACTATTGCCATACACAATGGTGTAATATCCTGAAGGCAAATTGATGGCATCTAAAGCGAAACTAATTTGCGCAGTACCATTTATTTTTTGATAAGAAGTAATAGGAATAATGTAGTTATTACCGCTATTGAAAGCACCATTGGTTGGATTGTACAGCAAATAGTATTTTTTACTCAGCATATCCAAGAAACCATTGATGCCATATTCAGCAAAGTCGAAAGCGAGGTTGATATTGCCACCAAAGCCACCAACATCCGTTTTGTTGATAAACCAAGCCCTATTCCATTTGGTGAAATAAGTGCCAATGGTAGCAGTGCCAGTGGCACCGTTGTGACCAGCCAAAATATAATCTCCCGCTTCGCGCAAGAAACCTGCAGTAGAATTCACATTGGCAATGCTTAATCCCTCATGAGTGGCAGTATAGCTAATGCTGTCAGAACCGCTTTCTGTACCAATTCCGATTATTTTTTGCGCATAATTACTGTCTGATGGGTTAAACAAAGCCAACTGAAAGGCATTCAACTTCGATTGCATGCCCCATTTCCAACCCATGTAACTAGCAATGATTTTTCTACCAGAATTGCCAACCGCACTTCCTGTAAGCAAAGTTTCACCGATGCCCCAATGCACTGCTGCTGGGTAGGTATTTCTATTACCAATGGTTACAGCATTCGTAAAGTTTACGAAGCTTGCAGTATCATTTTCATTTCCGCCACCATTGAGGGTGACATAACTTTTAGCATAGCCCAATGGAACATCATTTTGCAATACCGACCAACTGCCTCTCAGGTCTGGAAATCCGCCAATAATGTAGCCGCTATTATTCCTACAAAATCCTGCTTCGTATTTACTATCGGCAGCCAAATAGCGAACACTCAATTGTGGGGTGTTGGAACCAAATGTGTTTCTAGTGTAAGTACCATAGCGACTGTCCGTTAGCGAAGTAGGTGCATCGCTATACACAAAAACACTTTGAGCCAAATGGTATCCATCGGTAGGATCTAGTAAGGCATTGTCGGCAATATTGAGGTTTTTAATGCCATTAAATTCAATGATATTTTTACCATTCAGTACGCTCAATACAGGATTATAAGTACTATTAGTAGGGATGGCTTGAAGTCCATTTACCTTATCAGTCCATTTGGATATGGAACCCGCAGATTGTGTAATGGTAGAAGTATCACTGGCATCAAACCAAAGGTTAAATTGGCTCTTAGCAAAACCTGCTGGTGCATAAGGAATGGTAGAAAAAGTAGTAGTAGCTTTTGGCGTATAAACCACGGTATAATAACCCGTAGAAAGATTCACGGCATCAATAGAATAGGAAAGTTGCGTTCCGCTAATGTCTTGAGTAAATGAATTAGTCGTAATAAATGAATTGGTGCCAGTGGCAAATGTGGGGTCGGTAGCATTAAAGAGAATGCTGTAATTATATGTTGTGGTATCTAATGTAAGCCCAATAGCTGTAAAGTTGAAGAACAGATTGATGTTACCCCCATTGTTACTTGCATCTGTTTTGGATAGATACCAAATTCTGTTGCTACGGGTGAAATCTGTGGCAATGCTACTAGTACTTGTTAAGCCATTGTGAGCTGCTATAATATAATCTCCAGAATCTTTGAGAAAGCTGGTATTAGAAAATCCAAGACCATCGTTAGAACCTGTGGAAACAATACTATCGCCATTGGCTTCTTTGCCAATACCAACTATTTTGTTGCTAAAACTACTATTAGAAGGGTTGAATAAATTGAGCAAAGCACTTGGCAATTTTGCTTGCATACCCCATTTCCAAGCGAGATAGGTTTCTAGAATTTTTCTTCCAGAATTGCCAATCGGGCTACCGGTAAGTATGGTTTCGCTCACGCCCCAATGCACTGGAATTGGGTAAGTAGTTCTGTTTCCGATAGAAACCGCATTGGCACTGCTAGCAAAAGCAACCGTATAATTACCATTACTTACAGTGTTGCCACCATTTACTGTCAGGTATTCTTTGTTGTAACCTACTGGAACATAATTTTCCAACAAACTCCATTGGTTTCTAAGGTCGGGAATGCCTGTGACCATTAAACCTGAGTTGTTTTGCGAAAGACCCGCTTCATATTTTCCATCACCGGTAATATATCTCAAGCCAATAATTGGGGTATTGGTATTCATTCCACCCGTATTGCGGGTATAAGTTCCGTAGCGAAAATCAGTTACAGAAGTGGGCGCATCATTGTAAACAAATACTGCCTGTGCCAAATTATATCCTGTCGATGGGTCTAAATAGGCATTGCTAGCAATATTGATGTTTTTGGGCCCGTAAAACTCTACAATGTTTTTACCGTTGAGCGTGTTGAGCATGGGTTGTGAACCAACAGTTGCTTGGAGGGCGTGCATGTTCTTGCCGCTTTTATCTCTCCATTGACTCACTAGATTGGAGTCTTTTCTATTAATAGTCTGAGCAGTAAATGTTGCCAAGAGATTAGCGGTAAGGGTGATGGTAGTTCCACTTACGCTTTGCACGGTATAATCCACTGTGTTGCTACCCCATCTGATGATATTTCCTGACGCCAACCCGTTTACAGTTGCTGTAGTTGTGATGGTGTTGGTGCTGATGGTGCCGCTACCAGTAAGTCCTGTAGCTGCATAAGAAGTGCCAATGCTATAAGTTAAGCTGCTTGGGTCTGATGCGTCGTGCCATACATTGATGACTGACGAGGGGAGACCACCCGGATAGTAAGATTGTGCACTTACTGCTAGATGTAGCAATAATAAAGAGGTGACCATCAAATAGGTCGTTCGCTTTCCATTGTACAAAAGATAAGCGGTTAATTTTTTTGGGGCAGCATTAATAAGGCTACAAAAGGGGAGGAGATTCCTTTTCATACGTAAGCAATTGAGGGTTAACAATCGTTAGAAAAAAGCAAAAGCACAGCAATATTAGTTTGTAATCATAGCTGCAATCGGTTACATTGTTGCAAGGTTCAACTTAACAAATGGGTTGCAACGGTTAGATAGATGTTTGCGATTTCTAGAAAGTCTGGAAAACAGTGGCATAAAGCATACAAGCAAACCTGTGTAGAACAGAATTTTTTTGTTACGAAACAATTTAGCGACTCGCCATATACAAACTAGCTTATTTTAAGCGGATAAAGTTTTTAGGAGGGAGCATATTTAAAAACAAAAACGACTTTAAAACCATTGGTTTATAAAGTCGTTTTTGTTGGAATCATGTATTGATAAGCTTTAACTAATAGTCCGCATCAGTAGGCTGTTGCTACATTCTTGCTATTTCACCATAATTCTTCTTGAATAGCTGGAATTATTACCTACTAAAGAAATCGTATAAATACCTTTAGAGGCTGGTACTTTGAGAAAGTACCCCGCATTACCACCTAGATGTTGAATGATTTCTTGGTGAACTGTTACCCCGTTTATTGCAACGACCTTTACGGTATAAGTACCTTTTGTCATTTCAGATAAGCGCACCGTAGCATTCTTACCAAAAATTGGATTGGGATAAATAGCAAAGGATGCAGGAATTGCTACTTTTTCTGAAACGTAATTCACTTTTTGATTAGGAAGTGCAAAGCCAGTATTAGCCGTTGAACTTACCAATATAATATTAGTGCGTCCATTTGCATCCATTTTATAAGCAAATGTTTTTACAGAATCTGCAAAACCTACTTGAAGCGTATCATGCGTAGCATTCCATTTTGTTTTGGGTAATGCATCGCCTGTATTGTAAGCAAAGAGCATAATTTTAAACTTAGGATCCACACTGTTACTTTCCAATATCAATCGTTTAGGAGAAAGAATATTGAATGAATCGGTAATGCCAGGAATAGCTGGGTTAATAGCACCAGTATTATTTAATACCCTTACTAATAGTTTCCTAGAGCCAGTACCAGCGGGCTCACTTAAAATAATATCATTGCGATAATTACTATCTACAAGACTCACCACTGTACTAGAAATGCTTAGGTCTTTAGCTATCTGTCCTAACCATTTATAGTTGTTTACGCTATTGTCTTTTTGCACATCATCAGCAATTAGTACATAAGGTTTAGCAGTAGGTATTAATGCCACAGTTCTGAAAACCTTTTGCATGATATGTGGTGATGGAGTTCTTACCATTTTATCATACCAAGGCTCTGTAGCAATACCATCGTGGTAACTCAATCTGTTATAAAAACTAAAATTGTCAAAGAAATAGCCAGGACTATATCTGAAACTGTTTTGGCTTTCATTCACTTTTGATGCCCCTGCTAAAAACAAACTTTGGTTTTCTTGCGAAGCGGGATATAATCCTTCATTCCATAAATAGCTATAAGCTTCTGTAGCATCGCCCGCAATAGAAAGCATTCCTGAAGTATTCTTGAAATCGAGCATTTTAGCTGGTGCAATCCTAGAATTGCTATTGGCATTTGAGCTTGTTGAATCAGATGGCTGACCGTAACCATTAATCAACACGCCAGAGAAAGAATTGGCTGTTGTAACTAATGAATATTGAGAATTACCATTAGTGCCTGGAGATTGAAACCAAATTCTGCCCAATGCGCTGTACATGATATTGGTTTTGTTGGGAAGGGTATGCCCACCAAGATCTTGTCTGTTATGAAAATACAAGGTGGCAGCAGCAGAATCGAACCCAGTTCTAAACACCGTTAAGCCACCTAAAGAATCGAAATAGCATTTGCTGTTATTGTAAGCAGCTTGCGATTGTGTAGCAAAAGACATAGAGAAATAATCACTTGCATAAATAGCCCCCGGTATATTAAAATTGAAATAAGCCGTATTTGGTCCGCAAAGATTATAGGCGTAGTAATTATTAAATACTGTTTGATTAGCCTTTGGCTTTTGGATATAGCTTCTCCAAACAAAATCAACTGCTGTATCTTTTGGCATACTCCATTTTAGCCCCACAATATCTAAGGCATTATAGCGATAACTACCAGTTGACGGGTCGTCGTTTGCATTGCTATATACATTGGTACCACCAATTAAGTCAGCACCTACGAATGAGTAACCAAATGGCTGAGTAATAGCAGGCAGGAATTTTTTACCATAATTACGAACAGATGGATGGCCTAAGAAACTATAACCTCTTTTGGCAAGTAAAACCAACAATGCACCACTTATTTGGTCTTTACCAATGGCTTCGTAAAAATTGCCAGTTTGGGCGTACATGCCATGATTGAAGAAATTAAATGCGCCTCTTACCCAACTTTTCACACCGCTATCTGCACTTGAGGTATAGCCTGTTTCTCCTTCAATGGCAAGATTTGGGAAGATTTCATAGCCAAAAGTTGCCCAATTACTAGTGTAGGTATAAGAAGGCGTGTTGAAAGCATGTAAATCAGAAAGTGATGCAGTTATTTTTGATAAAGCCAATCGAATAGTATCCCTTTGAGCAGTGGTCATTTGTGGACTAAGTAAGTCATAAATCAAAGCCATATTGTACCCGCCAATTCTATCTCTATTGGCATAATTCAATGCATTTGCAGGAATCGGATCACTCAATGTTACCCTTGCCCAAGTATTGATTGCCGTTGCTAATTTGGCTGCACGAGTAGTGTAAGAGGTGCCAGTGGTTACATCTGTTGTTCCTTTATATAACCAACATTCAAATGCCTCAAAACTTAGTTGGTAAGCCAGTTTTACACTGTTGTTACCCCATAAATTGTAATAACCTGTGGTGTCGCCAACTGCTAGTTTATCATAATAACTTTTTACATCGTTACTTGAAGGAGTAGAAAATATAAGAACACCCATTGTATCCTTATTGTAGGTGGCATTTTTATTATAACCCGAATTTCCCAATTGTAATAAGGTGGTACTAGCGTGGATATACCTGCTGATTGCCCTGCCACTATAAGTATTCAACATTCTATACTTAATATCAGTGGTATCTTCAGGATTGCAATACAATCTTGGATGAATGCCAAATGCAGGTACATTCTTGATAAACCGCAAACCAGTAGTATCTTGTTGCAACGGATTTACATTGCTTGGATAAATGCCATAAGGTGCATCAATAGTTGTTGGGTCTAAGAAAGTTAAATTGTAAGTAAACCCACCACGAGCAGAATCATAAATGGAGATAACTTCTGTGGAAGACCAACCAGATTCTGTAGAAGCTCCCTTGGTACTATCTTGGTATTTATAGCGATAAGAATAAGTGCTTCCATTGGTCAATCCTGTATCAGTGTATAAATTGAGTGCTATGTATCCACTTGTATGTCCACCAGCAGCAACAGCCTCAAAATAATATTTGAAAGGAAGGTTGGAAAAAGGCGTGTTGGCTTTCATTACCACTTTTCCATTTCCAGCAAACATGGGTTTGGCTGCCCAAGTAGGCGTATTTACACCAGGAACTCCTGTAAGACTGTTGGAAGAAATACTTGCTTTGCCCGGAGCATATTGTGCTACTACAGTATAAGTATAACTAGTACCATTTGTAAGGTTATAATGGGCATAGCTTTTTTGCATAGCAGGTACACTATCAATTAATACTTTAGCCCCACCATTTATTGACACATAAATTTTATAGAAAGCTACTGCATAAGGAATGCTGTCCGTATTCCAATTGATATAGTTAACTGTATTTCCTGCGATGATATTGGTTAACAATGGTGCTGGAGCAATGGTAATTGTTGGAGAAATAAAGTTCGCAAATGAAGGAATGGTGGTTATTGATTTCTCATTACCGCCATAAGCCAAGGTGTAATAACCATTTGACAGATTTACCGCATCTACCAAAAAGGCTATTTGACTAGTGCCACTATTTCTTTGATAGGAAGTTACAGGAATGATATAATTATTGCATGAGGCAAAAGATCCGTCAGTAGAATTATATAAAATATAGTAACTCTTGCTAAGCATATCCACCAATCCAGTTAAGCCACATTCTGCAAAGTCGAAAGTGAGGGTGATGTTGCCACCTAAATTATTAACATCGGTTTTATTGATAAACCAAGCACGATTCCATCTAGTAAAATTAGCTCCAAGCGCAGCAGTGCCACTACTATTATTGTGTGCAGCCATCAGATAATCGCCTGCTTCACGAAGAAAACCAGCTGTTCCGTTAACATTGGTTATACTTAATCCTTCATGAGTGGCCGTATTCGTAATACTATCAGCTATCGCATCCATACCAATACCAATAAGATTATTGGAAAAGTTGCTATTTGATGGGTTGTATAAACTTAGTTGCCCACTAAATAAATTGGATTGGAAGCCCCATTTCCAGGCCATATAGCTAGCAATGATTTTTCTTCCAGAATTACCTACCGATGTTCCTGTAAGCAAGGTTTCTCCAATACCCCAATGAACATTTGCTGCATTGGTGTATCTATTTCCAAGACTAGCCGGAGTAGTGAAATTAATAAAACTAGCTGTATCTGTTTCTGATGAGCCACCATTAAGGGTTACGTACATATTGGTATAACCTGTTGGTACATAATTCTGCACAACAGACCAACTATTCCTTAAATCTGGTTGTGAGCCAATATTGAAGCCCGAATTGTTTCTACATAGATTGAGTTCGTATTTCGCATCTGAACTTATATATCGTATTCCAATTTGTGGAGTATTTGAGAAAAAAGTATTTCTACTATAAGTACCATACCTTGTATCCGTAAGGGTAGTAGGAGCATCATTATATACAAATACACTTTGTGCCAAATGATAACCTGTTGTAGGGTCTAACAATGGGTTATCGGCAATACTCAATGCTTTTGCCCCATTAAATTCCACAATGTACTTTCCATTTTGGGTGTTTAAAACTGGGTTATAACCTGTGCCAAAAGGCAATGCTTGCAAACCATTGGCTTTGTCCACCCATTTGGTAATGAGCCCACCTGCTATTGTAACTGTACTTGTATCACTTGCATCGAACCACAAATTGTATTGGCTTTTTGCCAAACCAGCAGGCGCGTAGGGTATAGTAGAAAAAGTAGTAGTCGCTTTAGGTGTATAAACCACTGTATAATAACCCGTAGAAAGATTAGCAGTATTTATGGAATAAGACAATTGCGTTCCTCCAGCATCTTGGGTAAATGAATTGATGGTAATAAATGAATTAGTGCCTGTTGCAAATGTGGGGTCAGTAGCATTAAAGAGAATGCTGTAAACATTGTTGGTTGTATCTAGTGTTAGACCAAGTGCCGTAAAGTTGAAGAACAAGTTGATAGCACCACCATTGTTGCTAGCATCTGTTTTGGATAGATACCACACTTTGTTGCTGCGGGTGAAATCTGTGGCAATGCTACTTGTGCCTGTTAAGCCATTGTGCGCTGCAATGATATAATCCCCAGAATCTTTAAGAAAGCTGGTATTAGAATATCCAAGCCCATCGTTAGAACCTGTGGAAACAATACTATCGCCATTGGCTTCTTTGCCAATACCTACTATTTTGTTGCTGAAACTGCTATTAGAAGGGTTGAATAAATTGAGCAAAGCACTTGGCAATTTTGCTTGCATACCCCATTTCCAAGCGAGATAGGTTTCTAAAATCTTTCTTCCAGAATTGCCAATCGGGCTACCAGTTAGTACGGTTTCGCTTACGCCCCAGTGAACAGGAATAGCGAAAGAGGTTCTATTACCTATGGAAACTGCATTGGTACTACTTGCATACGTAACAGTATAAATGCCATTGCTTACGGTGTTAGCGCCGTTTACTGTCAAAAATGCTTTATTGTATCCGCTAGGAACATAATTCTCCAACATGCTCCATTGATTTCTAAGGTCGGTAATGCCAGATACCATTAACCCAGAATTATTTTGTGACAAGCCTGCTTCATATTTACCACTGCTTGTGGTATAACGCAAACCGATGATAGGGGTGTTCGAACCTAAACCGCCTGTATTTCGGGCATAAGTTCCGTATCGAAAATCAGTTACAGAGGTAGGCGCATCATTGTAAACAAATACTGCTTGCGCTAAATTGTAGCCTGTTGAAGGATCTAAATAGGCATTACTGGCAATATTGATGTTTTTAGCACCGTAAAACTCTACGATATTCTTACCATTCAAAGTACTCAGTTTGGGCTGAGAACCCACTGTTGCTTGCAAAGCGTGCATATTCTTTCCGCTTTTATCGCTCCATTGACTCACCAAGTTGGAGTCTTTTCTATTGATTGTTTGGGCGGCAAATGTTGCTAAGAGATTAGAAGTAAGGGTAATAGTAGTTCCACTTACGCTTTGCACCGTATAATCAACCGTATTAGTACCCCATCTGACGATATTTCCTGAGGCCAAACCATTTACAGTTGCTGTAGTAGTGATGGTATTAGTGCTGATGGTACCGCTGCCCGTAAGTCCTGTAGCGGCATAAGTAGTGCCTGTGCTGTAAGTTAAGCTGCTAGGGTCTGACGCGTCGTGCCAAACATTGATGACCGACGAGGGGAGACCACCCGGGTAATACGATTGTGCATTTACGGATAGATTCAGTAATAATATACAAGTAACCATCAAATAGGTCGTTCGCTTTCCACTGTGCAGAAGATAAGCGGTTAATTTTTTGTGGGCAGCATTAATAAGGCTACAAAAGGGGAGGAGATTCCTTTTCATACGTAAGCAAAGGGTTTTGAAATCGTTAGAAAAAAGCAAAAGCAAAAGCAAAAGCAAAAGCAAAACAATTTTAGCTTGTAATTATTGTTGTAATCAGTTGCATTGTTGCAAGGTTGTGTTTCAAAATTGATTGCAACATGTAGATAGGCATTTGAGCAGAAAGCTAAATATTATCAATACTCACCTTTTGAATCTTTACTTAGTGGCAAAAAATCTTGTGCTTATCCGTTCAATCAATTGGAATGTTATACCCAATTAGCGTATGTTGTAGTAGTAAAAAATGATAAAACCAATGAAAGTGAGCAGTTGAGTAAAACTTTTGGATACTGACAAATTGTCTTGAAATGGCCATAAAAAGCTATTGTAAACCCAAAAAATCGGTACAAATGTCCATCGGAGTGCTTCAAACGAGTATCGGAATGCTTCAAACGGGTGTCCTAAAGCTTCAATCAACTATAGGAAATCTTCAGGCTAGTACCCCAAGACTTCAAAGTAGTTTCTGAAGACTTCTGGCGAGTCTTGAAAAGCTTCATGTGGTTACTTAAAATGTTCAATCGAAAGGCTAGTAAAAATCAGTGATGCTTCCGAATTTCCTTGGATAGGCACGTGAATTTTAGCGCATGCCTCCGAAGTTTCTTGGATAGGCACGTGAATTACAGCGTATGCCTCCCAACTTTTCGGGGTAGGCTCGGAAGTTAAAGCGGATGCCTCCCAACTTTTTGGGATAGGCTCGGAAATTACAGCGAATGCCTCCAAACTTTCTGGGATAGGCTCGGAAGTTACAGCGGATGCCTCCCAACTTTTTGGGATAGGCTCGGAAGTTACATCGGATGCCTCCCAACTTTTTGGGATAGGTTCGGAAATTACAGCGGATGCCTCCCAACTTTCCGGGATAGGCTCGGAAATTACAGCGGATGCCTCCCAGCTTTCTGGGATAGGCTCGGAAATTACAGCGGATGCCTCCCAACTTTCTGGGATAGGCTCGTGAAGTACAGCGGAAGTCTCCGAAGTTTCTGAGATAGGTATGTTAAATTGCGTAGTTTATTTTTATTAATTAAATTGAGTGAAACAGAAACTATCTTGTCTAAAATAGGTGCTAAGTTTGGTACAATAAATTCGACACATAAAAAGAGATATTATTAGGAGGCTTACTTGCTTAATCACTAAGTGAAAAAACTAGGCTTGTCTTATCTATCAAAAACTTGAAAAAAGATGCTGTTAGGATACACCATAGTTAGATCCTACTGAGAACCAATAGCTTTTGGGAGGTTGATGCTCGATTGTCTCATAAAAATAAGTAAGCGAATAAAAATTCTAAAAAAGTAGCCACCACCCATTTCACCCTATTATATTCGCACTATGCTCCCCTCAGAATTGCTAGAATCTATGCATGGTGTAGTCGGTTATGATGAAAAAGCTTTCATCGCAGCCCATGATGGTGTGGTTCCCCACACGTCTATTCGACTTAATCAAGTAAAAATTGCACAGTATCAAATTCCTTCAACCAATCAATCTGAGGATAAAAATGATAGGGTAGGAACAGCAGCATTTGTACAAACCCATCCAGCATTGGCGGAACATAAGCCAGTACCTTGGTGTCCTCTTGGCTATTATTTGCACCAACGTCCTTCGTTTACACATGATCCTTTGTTTCATGCGGGAGCTTATTATGTGCAAGAAGCAAGCAGCATGTTTCTTTGGTCGGCTTTGGCGCAGTGTATCACGACCACAGTAGATGGGTTGATTGTACTCGATCTCTGTGCAGCCCCGGGTGGAAAAACCACTTTACTCTCTAGTTTTTTTCAAAAAAGCTTATTGGTTTCCAATGAAGTGATTAAATCTAGGGCTAGCATTTTAGTAGAAAATACCATCAAATGGGGGAGTGGCCACTTGGTGGTTACCAATAACGACCCATCCCATTTTGCTGCTTTAACTGGTTTTTTCGATGTAATCATCATCGATGCCCCTTGTAGCGGGAGTGGTCTTTTTAGAAAAGATGCCAATGCGGTTCAAGAGTGGAGTGTAGAGCAGGTTGCCCTCTGTAGCAAAAGGCAGATACGCATTGTTACAGATGTATGGCCTGCCTTAAAAGAAGGCGGGCTGTTGATTTATTCTACTTGTAGTTTTAGCCCAGTGGAAAATGAAGCAGTGGTAGATACTATTTTGGAAGCGCTCCCTTCCACTACTATTCAACTAAATGCTCAATCAGGTATTGTGGAAACCCTTTCTCCACAATTAGGGGGTTATGGCTATCGGTTTTACCCTCATTTGGTGGATGGAGAAGGGTTTTATATGGCCGCGGTTCGAAAGGCAAACAGTAATCAACCCACAGTGATGGGGGGCAACAAATTCATGGCTATTCCTTCCAAACAAGAAGCAGCTATTTGTAATGCATTTATACCTATGCCCGCTGACTATTTTATGTTTAAGCAAGGGCAAGAAATAAATTGGTTTCCCTTGCAATGGAAAGAGGCATTAGAAACGCTTGTTCAACACTTATACATAAAAAATGCGGGAATCACTTTGGGTGAAGTAAAGGGAAAAGATTGCATTCCTCATCACCAGGTAGCCATGTATCAGGGGTTAGATAAGTCATCCATTGTATGTACTCATTTTTCTAAAGATCAAGCATTATTGTACCTCAAACGGCAAGAAATGCAAGTGGAGGGGGCGCATGGGTGGAACTTGGCCTGCTACCAAGGATTGGCTTTGGGGTGGTTAAAAATATTGCCCAACAGAATCAATAATTATTATCCCACTTCTTGGAGAATATTAAAAGACTAATTTTACTCTTTATCTATACAATTATTTATGCGGACTGGAGGAAAAAAAATGGTAAGGTTTATTTGTTTTTGGGTGTTGTTTTTAATGTTGTCAACAGTAAATGCGCAGCAAAATAATTTTATTGAACACACCATTAAAGAAGGCGAAACCCTCTTTGCTTTGGCCAAAACAAATCAGACTACCGTTGGTGATATCATGCGATTAAATGGCATGGATAGTAAAAGCAAGTTAAAAACAGGACAGGTAATTAAGATACCCTTGGCTAAAAAAATAGAAAATGTAGAACCAGTTTCTAAACCAACTCCTATTAAAGACACCTTGGTCAAATCAACCCCAAAACCAATCAATATCCCCAAACAGGCCATTGAAAAAAAGGGGGAGGACAAAAAAGTGGAAACTAAAAATAAGACGGCAGTTGCAGAAGAGCCTCGTGATTCCAAGCAAATGCAACCACTAGAACAAGGGGAAGAAAGCATTATTGAATACAAGGTGGAAAAAGGAGACAATATTTTTAAAATTGCCAAGAAGTTCAATGTAACTGAACCGCAGGTAATGCGATGGAACAGTATGGCCACCGATAAAGTAAATGTGGGCAAGAAATTATTAATTCATGTAAAAGCAGCAATACCTGCAACACCAAACGGGAAAACACCATCTGATAAAGCCCTGGTTCCACAAATAGTGCAAACACCTACTAAACCAAAACCTATTGACACAGCAACAGTAAAAAAACAAATAGTTAGCCCTCCACCAGCACCAGCAACCAAAGTATTACCCAACCTTTCGCAAGGTTTTAAAAAGAGTGATTCATTACCTGTAAAACAAAAAGATACTGTTTGGCCTAAGATTAATCAAGACACGTTGGTCAAAAAAATACTACCTGTATTTATAGACACACCCTCCTTAAAAATAAGTACAAAGGATTCAGTGCTTCGCACTTTTCCATCTACCGTAAAGAAGGATACAGTTGTCCAAAAAAAAGACACGCTAATGGAGATGGTAAAATCCATATTTGTGGGGTCAGATAGTTTATCTACCAAAAAAGCAGTGGAAAAAATGATGACCCAGTCAGAACCAATTCTGGATCCATCCAATTCAAAGTACGTAAACCAAGAAGGCTTTTTTGCGGCTTATTTCAATAGAAATGATACGGCTAACAATCCAATAACAGGAGATGGGGGTTATTTTAAATCATCCGGCAGTGGTTGGACAGATAAGAAATATTATGTGCTAATCAACGACATTCCGCAAGGCACCATTTTGAGAATTACTTACAACAATAAAAGTATTTGTGCAAAAGTAATTGGCCCATTACCTCCCGTAAAAGCCGATACAGGTTATCTACTCCGTGTAAATTCAGCAGCAGCAGCAGTGTTGAATGTTGACGGTAAATTTCCCATTACAGTGAATTATTAAAATTGACTTAAAGAAAACGAGACGAGTATGGCTGCGGCTATCTTCACCGCCAAAATAACTGATTGAGTTTTTATGATTGATGATTTCCTTCTTTTTATAAATCAATACGGTATTTACTTTATATTGATAGTGAGTGTGATTAAGGTTATAATATTATTATGGTATAAACCAAATAGACCGAAATATGCTTTCAATAATTTTTTCAACTACTACGGAAAATACGCAATTAGAGACGAACAATTAGAACGATGGGTTAAGTTTAAACGATTGCACAATCCAGCTACACTAATTTTTTATATCCTTACTGGGCTGCTTTTGCTCACAATTTTCATCTTCAAATTTGTGGCTACATCAAGATAATTCTGTCGATAGTTTTAACTCCTAACACTAAGTATTTTATTGTAAAATGCTGCTTTTATTTTAATAACACCTTAAATTAGGGAGGAGAATTAGCTTTTTCATCCATTATTACCGATTTTTTTAAAATTCTTAGCTGAACTGTTAGTTTTATTAATACTTTCGTTGGTAATTCAATAATTGTTTTATGCTAAAGAATTATTTCATCGTTGTTTTATTGTGTATCGCTTGCAGCATCACAAGCTATGGTCAAACCTCAAAATTTAAAGTAATTACCACAGAAATTTCTAGGGGTACCGTTCCTGGAAAAGAGTACATCGAATTATTTGTTGATGGTATAAAAACTTGCTCGGAAGATTCCACTATTAAAAGTGATAGTATCGCTGACTTAAGTAGGATGTTGATTTACGATCCAAATGGAAGGCAGTATTACACAAATAAGGGGGATACTATTCCAGGTATTGCTTCAGGTAAATATTATTTTCCCGAAAGTTCTTTTCCTCATGAGTATGTCTGGGATTCTATTCCTTATGGAACAGTAATATTGATATATAATGACAAAAACAAGAATAATGCGATTACATTTGCGGATGATTCTACTGGAACAATAAGGGCCAATACAAGGGTGATTCCAGTCAGTTGGTTAAAAAATATTGATAGCACTCCTCCAGTAATTCCAATTAAAGACACAATATTATATTCTCCTGCGGCGCTTAATCTTCAGGATTTCCACAATATTTTTTTAGTCGAACCTTTACTACCTCCTTATATAAACACTACTTCACTTTGGCGTGACAGTTTACTGGATGGTGGAACACAATCACCTGGATTTTGTACAACTGAATCTATTTGCGATTGGTGGGCTTCAAGACGTAAAAGCGCTTTAGAAGGTCTATGTGTTTCCTTGAAAGTACAACCTTCTGATACATCCATTAAATATTGCCCAAATACTAAATTATCTTTTTGTGGAATTGTAACTTGTAATATTTCACCAACTGATCTTTCGTACCAATGGTATGTTAATGATACCCTTATTGCAAATTATACTTCGGCTTGCTTAGATACTTTTTTAAAGAAAGATGACAGCGTGCGGTTGAATGTATCAACTACTTTAAGATGCAGAATACCTCAAACATTAAATTTAAAATATACTGCTGTTAATATCTACCCTGATGGTGGAATTATCAAAACATTAGTTAAATATGATGGTTTCATTAATAAACCTACCATAGATTCTCTTGGAACGGATACACTTGGTGTTTCTGATACCACTCGTTATTACGTTAATTATTGTAAGGGTAGTTTTGTTAAACTAGCCCCAGTTCCACATGCTTTTGGAGCACCAGCTTCTGGCCCATCTGATAATTTTGTTTGGTTTAGTAAGTTGAAGGGTAAAGGAGTTTCTTTTGATAGTTGCTATGTTGACTCTTCTTTAAAATCGAGTGATACATTATTGTGCATTCACACTACGAGTATCCCCTGTGTTAAGAACCCTATAGATACCACCTTTATTTTTTTAACAGCACTAGATAGCCTCGCACCTCCTAAAATAGTCATTAGTACTTCTGATACGAATGTTTGTTCTACGGATACAATATGCTTTACTGCTACACTTACACCTACTACATTAAGTGATACCACAGTAAAGTATGGAATTCGTTGGATGCATAATTTAGATTCTTTAGCACCATTAATGATAATTGATACAATATATGCAGGTAACGACTTAATTTATTGTTTTCCTAGTACTTTAAACTCCACTTATCTGCGAGACCTAGATTCAATTAGGGCTGTTTTATACACAAACAAAACAAACACATGTCCAATAGATACAACCACTATAAGTAATACTATTACAATGCATGTTACACAAACGATAATTCCTAGTGTAACAATTAAGGCCTCACAAGAATACCTCTGTCCGAATCCTCCATACTCTGATACAATAACTTTTACTGCCGATACAACAAATTTGGTTGCTGGAATAAAACCTATATTGTGGTGGACAAAAAATGATGTGGTCTTATTGGGAGTAACAGGTATTTTGTATATTGATTCTGCAACAATTAAACCAGATGATGTTGTTTGTGTACACGTAAGAGATACTAGTGATAAATGTGCAAGACCAGATACGGCGAAGGCGTGCAAACAAATGGTACTCGGTCCAGTCGTTCCCGCTGGTAATGTTACACAAGATCCATTGAACATATGCGAAGGTTTTGGCACATCTGTTACTTTTACAGCAAATCCAACAAACTTTGGTATATCTCCAATTTATAAATGGGAACTCCACCCTGCTGGTGTTGGTCAACCCGTTACAGATGTTACACCAACCGGGAATCCATTGGTTTATGTAAATACTACTCCAGTAAATCTAGATACAGTTGTCTTTATCATGAAAAGTAGTGTTGGTTGTGCTGATCCGAATCCTATTACTGAATCATTCGTGATAAATGTGCAGTCTAGTGTTACACCTTCTGTGAAGATTTCAGCAGATTCCGATACATTATGTTTTAATACGACTACTACTGTTAGTCCAAATCCTACTAATGGAGGGCCAACACCTATTTATGAATGGTACCTAAATGGTATTTCCCAATCACTTGGTGCAACTTATACCTATACAGGTAGCACAACTGGTGATTATGTATATTGTAAATTAACTAGCAGTGCACCTTGTGCATTGGTTAAAGATGTGTTTAGTGATACGGTTTATTTTACGGTAAATCCACTTCCAATAGTACCGCCAATCTTGCCTGACCCAACGTCTGTATGTGTGGGTGCTAGTAAGCAATTAACCAATACTGCCAGTGGAGGTACATGGGCTTCATCTAATTCTTCAATACTTGTTATTAACCCAACAACGGGTAACATTACTGGGGTATCGGCTGGGAATACTAATGTTAGTTATAGTTTGACTGATGCAAATAATTGTACTGCTTCATCAACCTTATCAGTTGAAGTTTTACCTACTACCGTACCTCCTCTAACTGGAAAAAGTAATATTTGTGTAGGCGAAGCAACGCTAATAACTAACGGTATCCCAGCAACAAATTGGGTTTCTGATAATACAAGTGTGGCAGAGATTCAACCTACTACTGGCGTAGTCATTGGTAAGGCAAATGGAACTGCAATACTCACCTATACACTGACAAATTTTTGTGGAACTACTCTTTTGACATTCCCAATCAATGTTGGAGTGCCACCACTTCCAACGATTTCAGGTCAAAATGTATTGTGTAACATCAACGACAATACCACACTGCAGTCCACTACGTTGGGCGGTACATGGACTTCAAGTGATCCAACAGTTGCGCAAATAGATCCAAATAATGGTGTTGTTACAGCTAAAGGCTTTGGAACAACCAATATTACTTATTCGGTAACCAATGATTGTGGAACTACTCCAGCTACCTTATTATTTACTGTGGGTTCTCCACTAGTAAATGAAATTCAAGGTGTCAATACCATTTGTACAGGTTTTTTTACACAGTTGACAAATACTACAGCAGGAGGCACTTGGAGTTCAAGTAATCCATCTATTGCTACAGTTGACCTCATTACTGACCCTGGTAAAGTAGAAGGTCTTAGTTCAGGAAATGTTACAATTTCTTACACGGTTACAAACAGCTGTGGTACTACTGTAAAGAACTTCGCTATAACAGTACAAAATGGCCCTCCTGTAAATGCCATAATTGTACCCGATTCTATTATTTGTATTAACCAAACTACCACCCTTTCGCATCCCACCTCAGGAGGTCTATGGACTTCCAGTAATTCAGCTATTGCTGAAGTTGATCCAGCTTCTGGTACTGTTACGGGTAAGACAAATGGAGATGTAGAGATTTCTTATACATTAAATAATGGCTGCGGAAAGGTAGTTGTCAAGACAAATATTCATGTGGGTTCTCCAATCATTGGTGCTTACACATTTAAGAATCCTATTTGTGTAAATGAAGTTACTACAATTACCAATGATACAAAAGGTGCCACCACCTATCTATGGATTAGTTTAAACCAAGGAGTGGCTACATTTATACCGCCTGTTATTGGCCAAATAGTTGGAGTAGCCGCTGGAAATGCCTCCATATTTTACATTGCTACAAATAAATGTGGGGCAACCAATGATAATTCTGCCGTACTAACCGTTATCGGATTACCTAAAATTGCGGCAATTAAAGGAAAGGATAGTTTATGTGTTAATGAAGCTAGTATTTATACAAATGATACTACCAAAGGAGTTTGGGCATTGAGTGATACTAATATTGCTAAAATTGATTCAGTTACTGGTTTAGTTACGGCAATTCAATCAGGAATCGACACTGTAAAATATACCGTTGTAAATAGTAATGGATGTTCTAACACTGTAGTAAAGGCCATTATCTTAAATGCCTTGCCAGTTATTCAACCTATTGCTGGCAAGTTAAATGCTTGTTTTAATAGAACTACGCTATTAACTAACCCCACACCAAATGGACTTTGGTCAAGTTCGATTCCTGCTATTGCTGATTTCCAAGACAAAACAATAGGATCACTTTACGGTTTTGTTAATGGAGTAACAAAAGTAACCTACACTGTTGTAAACCAATTTGGTTGTATTAATAAAGTAGATACTACTATTGCTGTAAATCCAATTCCAAATGTCGATTCTATAAAAGGCGTTGACAGTGTCTGCGTTAATTCGTCGATAGTATTGACCAATGCAACAAAAGGAGGAGTTTGGACGGCTACACCTTCTTCGATAGCAACCATGTCACAAGATATTGTTACAGGTAATGGTATTATTAAGGGATTAACAAATGGTATTGCTACAGCATATTACACGGTCACCGTTCTGGGTTGTGATTCAATAGCTTCCTTTAAAGTAAAAGTTGACACCAATAATGTGGCTGAAATTGTGGGGGCAAATATTATTTGTGTAGGTGGAACAACTCAATTAACCAACGCAACAATGGGTGGTGTTGGTACTTGGATCAATACTAATAATGGCAATTCTTTTGTTGATTCTAATTTAGGAATAGTCACAGGCGTTAAAAACGGATTGGACACTATTAAGTATAGCTACAAGAATAATTGTGGTATCACCGTGAAAACTTTCCCAATGACTATTGGTAAGCCGCCTGTTCAACCTATAATTGGAAGAGATAGTATCTGTGTTGGTACTTCTGTAGTATTAACTAACCCAACATCTGGGGGAATTTGGACAAATGATTCCCTTTCATTACTTATGGTAGATTTAGGCTCAGGAAAAATTACTGCGATGAAAGCTGGTTTAGACTCAGTACGGTATACCGTAACTGGAATTGGTGGCTGTTCTACGGTTGTTGCAAAAGCAATACGAGTGATTGATTTGCCAAATGTCAATGTTACTCCATTGTTAAAAGATATTTGCAAAGGAGATTCATTACAATTTGCTTCATCACCAATTGGAGGAGTTTGGACGAGCGTTAATACTAGTATAGCTACTGTTGATGCAAATGGTTTTGTTAAGGGTGTAGCTCCAGGTAGCACACAGATTAATTATGTTTATACTGATGTGTTAACTACTTGTATTAATTCTGGTTTTTCAAAAGTTAATATTATAGCACCTCCTGTTATTGGAAATATCACTTATGGCAATAATGATTCTACTAAATTACACGTTGGGTTGACACTACAATTATCAGATACTACAATAGGAGGAATTTGGTCTACATCTCAGCCTATTATTGCCAATGTAGATAATTTTGGTAAAGTGACTGCACTTGCAGTAGGACAGTCTGATATCTTCTACAAAGTGGCTAATTCGATTGGTTGTGTTGATTCAGCTAAAATTACCATCACCGTCCTGAATCAGCTTAATGACTTATATATACCCAACTATTTGTACCCTTTAAGTACTAATGTTGATAATAAGAAGTTTAAGATTTATGGTAAATTCATTAATTCTTTAAAGCTTAAAATATTTAGTCAATGGGGTCAATTGATTTATGAGACAAACGATAAAGATGGCAGTGGCTGGGATGGTACATTTAAAGGTAAAGAGCAACCCGTGGGTGTATATGTATATGTAGCCGAAATAGTATTAAAAAGTGGAGAAACAATTACTAAAAAGGGTGCAGTAAACTTGATAAGATAATTTTATGAAAAGTAGAATAATTTTTGTATTGATTTTAATTGTGGGGGTATTATTTGATCTTAAAGCCCAGATAGAACCCCATTTTTCTCAGTATTACATGCATCCTTTGTGGCTCAATCCTGCGCTAACTGGTGCTATTAACGGTGACTACCGTGTTTCAGTAATTCATAGAAATCAGTGGAATGGCATTACCAATGCGTTTTCAACAATAGGGGTATCTGCAGATTTCGCTACCAATAAAAATTTAAATTTTGGTGCTAATTTTCTACAACAGTCTGCTGGTGATGCTGGCTACAAGTATTTAAACGGCCAAGCATCTATTTCTTATTCAGGAATAAGGTTTGGTAAGGAAGGATTCAAAACCGTCACATTTGCTTTACAAGGTGGGTTACTAAATCGAAGATTTGATTTTTCTAAATTACGTGGGGGAAGTCAGTATCGTGATTACTTTGGTTATGATCCAGGTAGGGATAACGGTGGCGATTTTAATAGTGACGCTAGATACGCTTCTACTATTTTAGATATGGGCGCAGGCATGGCATATTACGACGGAGATCCTGATAAAACAGTAAACTTCTTCGGAGGATTTTCTGCTGCGCATATTACTCAACCAAAGGATAACTTGTTTTCCACAAGTACAGATGTGAAACTGCCTGTTAGGTATGCCTTACATGGAGGGGCTAGGGTAATTTTAGATGACAGATCTAGTATTGTTCCAAATATGGTTTTGCTTAGGCAATCAACAAATACAGAGTTTATGCTAGGCGGTTATTACCAAATAACAGCAACTGATAACTTAGATTTGATGGCAGGTGTCAATTACAGATTTAAAGATGCTTTATACCCTTATTTAGGTTTAAACTTCAATAATTTCATTGTTGGGTTTAGTTATGATGTAAATACTTCCCAATTAGGAAAAGCAACTAGTGGGGCAAATAGTTACGAATTCTCGTTAATGTATTCGAATAAGAAAGGTTCAGACAAAGGGTATTTTAAATGCCCTAGATTTTAGTTTTTTTGTGAACTTTTTTAATTGGTTAAAAATTTATTATTTTGATGTATAAACGATTACTACTCGTTATATTTTTTGGATGTTTTCAGATGGTTAATGCGCAATCCAATGTCGCACTTAAGAAAGGCAATGCATATTTCAAACAAGGATCCTATTACAATGCTATTTTAAATTATGAAATTTATTTGGGTATTCGTACTGCCCCAATAAATTATTCGCCCTATGCTAATAACAAAAAAGTCAAGTTATTGGAGCTTAATGAAGTTCGCTTAAACAAGCCTCATTCTCTTGATGTATTTTACAATCTTGCTGAAAGTTATAGGCATTTGAACGATTATAGTAATGCTTATAATTGGTACACAAAAGTGTTACTTTCCCGTACAAGCAGATTTCCGCTTGCGCTTTTGTGGCATGGTGTCTGTTTAAGAGCTTTAGGAGATTATGATAATTCAGAAAAAGAATTGAAAGGTTTTATTGAGGTGGCAGATACAATGCCAGCTATGTCTGATTACGCTACTAAAGAACTGAATAATATTAACTTCATTATTCAACAAACTCGCACCCGTAAGCCGCCAGCATTTTCGTTGCACAAACTAAAGGGAGACCTAAATACTATTGAAGGTGCATACGCACTCACCACGATAGGAGATACGATGATCTTTACTTCTGCTCGTGTGTTAGATTCATTTTCTAATGCTTCAAGGGTTAATACACACATCAATCATTTGTACACAAACGTATTGGATTCTCAAAACGTGGTTAGGGGCAGATCATCATTGGTAAAGCTACCCCCTTCTAAAGGAACAAATGAGGGTACTGCTACTTTTTCCAGTGATAATAGTATAATGCTTTTTAGCAGATCGGATGCTACAACGCCTACTAGTGTGTCTTCTATTTTTATGAGTAAAAAACAATTAGATGGAACTTGGGGTACTCCAGTTAAGTTAAATGAGAATATCAACAAATCTGGCTTTAATTCTAATCAACCTTTTCTTACTGACGATGGTAAATATTTACTATTTGCCTCTGACATGCCTGGTGGGGTAGGCAAATATGATATTTGGGCATCCGCCATTGATAGTACAGATAAATTCGGAGACCCATTTAATTTGTCAACTATAAATTCAAAAGAGGATGATAGAGCTCCATTTTATCACACCAATGAAAAATCGCTTGTTTTTTCTAGCAATGGGCGTGTAGGTATGGGTGGATTTGATTTATACGTTTCCGTTGGAGATTTAAAAGATTTGCAAATTCCAGTTAACCTTGGTGGTAAAATTAACTCTATTAAAGATGAGTGTTACTTCTACAGTAGTTCTAAAGATACCCTTTTAAAGCGTGCATACGTGAGTTCGGATCGTTTTTCTGATTGTTGTTTGGAGTTATTTTACGTGAAACGTTTACCGATAAAATTATTTAAGCAAAAGGTTGACGGTCTCGTAATTGATTGTAAAACAAAAAAGCCACTTGAAAAAGCTACTGTTTTAATGAATGTAAGTAATAACGCTAACGCTGCGAATACATTTGTTACGGATGCAAACGGAAGATTTCAAACTGTGTTAAGCGAGAATACTACTGGATTTACTGCCAAGCGTAAATTAGGCCTCTACGAAGAAAAGGAAGTGAATTTGGCCTATGATGCAGAATTGTATGCTGATACCACCTATCCCCTTACTATCTGCTTAACAAAATCGTCAAAAAGGTATAAGCAAGTTATAGATGGCGAATTGCTTGATTGCGATACAAAGAAGCCTATCAATAAAGCTTACGTGACTGCCATTAATGCTTTTGACTCTTCAAAAAACATTACCTATAAAACCACTAATCGTGGGAAGTTCATGTTTGACTTAAATGATTCGGTTAGAACAATTTTGTTTGAAAAGAAAGATTACTTTGATAAGGATACCCTTTCCCCATACTCTGATTTAGTTGAAAACGACACTGTTTATAATATTACCTATTGTATTGAACTGTATAGTGCAGAAAAAGTTCCAATTGCATTGATAACAGATCCAACTAAGGTTAATAGTAAAATTAATGAAATTAATAGAAGAGACTCAACAGTTATTTATTTTGATTTTAACAAAACCAACATTAAGCCTGAGGCTGCTTTAGCACTAGATGTCATACTAAAAGATTTAAAAAGCTATCCTTCAATTGATATTTTGTTAGACATTAGTGGTCATACGGATTCAAAAGGTAGTGCTGAGGTGAACTTTAGAATCGGAAGACAGCGTGCAATTTCTTGTTTGGATTATTTAATTTCTAAAGGAATTCCTGAATCTCGTCTTAGATTAAGGTCACCAGGGAAATTTGAACCAGTTGCTAAGGAAACTATCAATAAAAAAGATAACCCTGCCGGTAGGGCTAAAAACAGAAGAGTTGTACTGAAAGTTAAAGCAACACTCGCTGCTCCAAAACAGAAATAAATAATTAAAAATAAAAAGAGGTCACTTTCTTAGTTGAAAGTGACCTCTTTTTATTTTAATTATTGCTCAACCAATGAATGTTGTGTATTATAGGTTGCCTGTAATGGTCTCAAATTTCTTGTAGTCTATGAAGTCATGGAAATTATTGCCAGCCTCGGGATTGGGATTAAATACGGTTAATTGGCTTTTATCCAACTGATTGTTGATGAGTTTGTTGATGTATTCATGAAACGACAGTGTTTCTTGTTTCAATAAATAAGTTAGTTCTAAATACTCCTTGTAATTGAATAATTTAAAACTTGAAAAGTATTGTTCATTATGGATGGGCGATGTGTCGAATTTATTGTAGTCATTGCTACCTCTTTGATCAATTAGAAAGGGTACTAACTCGCTGTTGTCTAAATAAAACCCTATTGTTAATGAGTATTTATGGCCTTCGTATTGTGTATTAGCACCAACGATATGACTTATTTTCTTGAAATAGTATTCATCATAGGTTTTTAGTCCTGTATTATTTGTGTATTGTGTTTCTAATTCTTTGTTTATAAAAACGACAAAAACATCAGTTGTTGCAGTAGTGTATTCTACTGCCAATTCAAGTTTTACATTTTTTTTGTGTTCTAGGTCAAACAGGTAAATATGCATAAAGGGGGGTTAAGTAATTTCTGATTTTAATGTTGAAATATTGGCAATTGGTTGATTGTGTTTAGTAACCTTCCATCAGTTCCCATAAATATTAATGTAGTCTTGTTCTACGCGCAATTGTTTTTCTAATTTTTTCTCCAATAGTTTAGGTGCAATGATACCCGTTTTTTGAATAGACATTGGGTTGATTATCTCAATGGCTTCGTCCCACATATTTTCATTGATGAAGGACTGTATTGTTTGACTACCTCCTTCAACCAATAGACTTTGAATCAGATTATCATGACAGTACTGTACTACTTGCCTAACCACTGTATCTGAATTGTTCATTCTAACATAACGAATATTGCCTTCACTACCACTTATTTTGTTATTGAAAATTACCGTTTTCTGTGACCCATTATAAATATGGGAGGTTTTCGCAATTTTCAATGTCCTATCAATAATCAACCGTATGGGCTGAGGTATTGTACCGAGTCTATTTGATAAGGATGGGTTGTCTTTTACCGCAGTATTTGTACCAACCAGTATAGCTGATACTTCGCTTCTTTTTTGGTGTGTCCAATTATTGGTGGTTTCCCCGCTAATTAATAATCGCTCGTTGCTAGTATTTCCAATAATGCCGTAAGCTGTTTGAGCCCATTTTAAAATGATATAAGGGCGTTTTTGATTATGGAAAGTAAAGAATGATTTATTGAGTTCCCTGCATTCTGCTTCTATCTCACTGATTTTTACTTCTATACCAGCTGCGATTAGTTTTTCAATTCCTGTGCCATTCACTTCTTTGTAGGAGTCCCTACAACCTACAATCACTCTTGGAATTTGATTGCGAATTATTAGGTCTGCACAGGGAGGCGTTTTTCCGTAATGGGAGCAGGGTTCTAGACTTACCAATAGTGTACTGTCTTTAATAAGCGGTTTATGTATTTCTTTTACGCTGTTGAGGGCATTAACCTCTGCATGAGCTTGGCCAAATTTTTTGTGATAGCCTTCTCCAATTATCGTTTCGTTATGTACCAATACACTTCCAACCATTGGATTTGGAGCAACAAATCCCTTACCTAAATTGGCCAATTGAATACACCGACGCATAAATGCTATAGCTGAATTGTCTGTCATAGTTTAGTTTGTGCTAGATGAAATTTTAGTCATTTTCGGATGATTAATTCTTTTTTAATCATTAGGTTATTGGGGGTTTTCTTACCTAATATTCCTGTAGAATGATTACGCCAGTATTGTCATCTTCTTTTTTACCTTGAAATTCTTTTATTGATATGGTCTAATTTGCCATTTTTCAAAAATAACCGAAATGACGTTAACATTGCAACATGACCATTTTTGAAGCAACCGCACATTTGAAAAATGCTTTGGTTTCGGTATATGACGTTCGTGAGGCTAAGATCATAACTGATATGGCGATGGAGTCGCTTACTTCCCTTAAGAGAATAGATCGATTGATTCGTACAAGCCAATTACTAAGCGAAAAAGAAAAGCAAAAGTTTAATGAAATGAAAACCGATTTGCTTTCGCTTGTACCAATACAATATGTTATAGGTCAGGCTTGGTTTGGAAAAAATGCCTTTATTGTGAATCATTCGGTGCTGATTCCTCGGCCAGAAACGGAAGAATTAGTCAATTGGATACTGAACGACTATGGTACAAACACCAATTCCCTTAAAACGATTCTAGATATTGGTACAGGAAGTGGCTGTATTGCATTAAGTCTTGGTTTGCCTTTTTTGGAGGTAGATATATTGGGTATTGATATTAGTGAAGCTGCGCTAAAAGTTGCTCAGCAAAACTCTGTGGCACTTAAACGCCCCATCCGGTTGCAACAGCTAGACTTTCTGGATCGTACTGCTTGGGATAGTCTTGGATCGTTTGATTGTATTGTAAGTAACCCACCTTATATCAAGCAATCTGAGAAAGCAATGATGCACGAAAATGTATTGTCTTACGAACCCCACCAGGCTTTATTTGTGGAAGAAAATGATCCGCTTTGTTTTTATACGGCTATTGCAGAATTTGCTACCAACCATTTGATTCTGGGTGGGAGTGTTTATGTGGAAATTAATGAAGCTTTAGGTGCTGAAACAATGGTATCATTCAACGCAACAGGTTTTGAAACACACTTGAAAAAAGATCTCCAAGGAAAAGATCGAATGATTAAAGCTTGGAAAAAGTAATTAGCCAATTAATGATATTCTGACGAAAATAGTAGGCGGTAAGTAATGGCAGATGGTCTAGGAATTTCTTGAAACTATAAAGGCTAATTCACCTTAGCATCCTAAGTAATTCTGATAAGGTAGATGGGTATCAATTCACTGTAAAAGTTTTAATTTGTTAGTTATCAGAAAAGCAGCGTTTTTATTTCGAATCTGTTCTTTCGAATACATAGTTTATTGAGATAAATTTTAAAAGTTGAAAAGTGAGTGTTAAATTTTGTTTACTTTCATTTTCTTCTGTAATATTGTCTTTCTACATCTCTAAAAATTTATTGTTATTCATTTATAAATTACTACAGTTATGAAAAAAGTGTTGATTCCTATTTTGTTGTTATTACTTGGTGCTTTCGGTGTAGCAAAGGCTCAATCCCCTGCCAATAGGGTAGTGTCTCAATCTGAAAGAACCGATTTGTACGATTACTACGTGTACATAAAAGGGGTGAAAACTAAGGATGACGTGAGAGCAATTGAAGCAAACGTGAAAAAGCAAAAGGGTGTGGAACTCTTTATCTGCAACAAGTTTCCTGTACAATATTTTTTATTGAAAACCCCTCGCTTACTATCTAAAGAGCAATTTTCTGCTTGGGTGGATGCCAAAAAATATACAGTAGATTTCTTTGGACAGGGTGAAACCTCTAAAGAGTATGCAGTACTTGCTTGGAGAAAAGATACAGGCAAATAAACTGTTGTTCTTTACTAACAAGAAAAGGTAAATAAAAGGGAAAAGTGCCATTAGGGTTGCTTTTCCCTTTTTTATGCACTTTAGCTAGACTTTTTGGTTTGTCAAAAAAGCGTGTTGTTTGAAAGTAGTAATTTTTTTAGGTTAGGGTGCATTAAACGAGATAGCAAGGAATTGTTTACATAAATTTTATCCCTTGTACCAATAATTGATGATATTTTTCTTCATCAAAAACAAAATAGAAAGAACCTTTTCTGGAGTTTTTTTTCTCCTTCTCTTCTAGTTTTTTAAGAATGTTCATTGAAAATATTTTGCGGGTGAAGTTTCTTTTGTCTATGGGAACTTCGTAAATCGCTTCGTACAATGCACGCAATTGCTTTAGGGTAAATTTTGGAGGCAATAAGGCAAAGCCAATAGGGTGGTAGGCTACATTTTCTTTTAGTTTTTCTTTGGCATCGGCTACCATTATTGCATGATCGAAAATTAATGGCGGTAGGTTTTGTAAATCAACCCAAATGGCATGATGTGCATCTCGCTCTACTTCGCTATAACTATGGATGTTAATTACAGCATAATAGGCAATTGATACAACCCTTGCATGGGCATCCCTATCTAGATTGCCATAGCATTTTACTTGCTCCATAAACACGTTGGACAAACCCGTCAATTCATACAGCACTCGCTCGGCAGCTTGGTCAACCGATTCGTTTTCATGTACAAAACCGCCCATTAACGACCAATTGCCTTTTTCAGGTTCTAGTTGTCGTTTGATAAACAATCCTTTTAAATCGAGTCCATCAAAACCAAATATGATGCAGTCAATTGCAATGAGATGTTTAGGGAAATTTGGGTAAGGCAATGGTTGCGAAATCATTTTTGATGAATAATAGCGATTGCGCAATATCGCTTTATTTTCAGAGAAAAAGGTGTAATCGTAGTTATTCCGTAATTCAACTACTTGTCAAAATGTTGTGCTGCTTTATCTTATTTTACCTATGGAGTTTAAAGCTATCGCGATTATAAATAAGCTTCAATTTAGCGATGTTCCTTCTTTTAGTCATTTAATTGTAAATAGAAATCAATCAATTTCTCAAGTTCATTTGTGTTTGTAGGTAATTGTCCAGTTTTTGTTCTTACGATGTGACCTTTTTTATCAACTAGCATTCTAAATGGTTTATCATCTAGGCCAAAATGAACATTCATTTCTTCATATTCATCTCCTATTAAACGATAATGAATTCCTTGAAAATATTTTTTCATTTCGTTCCATTCCGATAGTGGAGAATTTTCATGGGCTATATTAAGAAAAGCAACATTGCTTTTTTTAAAGTGAGCTTTTAATGCAACAATCTCGTTATTCTGAAATAAGCTTGGGATGGCATCACTTGTATTCCAGAATTCTATTAATAATACTTTTCCTCGGTAAGCTTCTAGTAATTTATAAAACAATTCCCCAGTAGTCGCTTGTGGTGTAATACCATCTTTTGAATCAACGTGTTTTGGGTTAATAGTGGTGGTGTCGATGGTCATTTTTTTTAAATATTCTTCGCTCAATGCACCACCATATTTTCTATCATTATAAATCATTCCTTTTCCAGAATTTCCTTTGTTCTCAGATGAAACACGCATTTGTTCATAACGTCTAATAATGAAATTATTAACAACATCCCGATATGCGTCTATTGTTTTTCTATAAACTTCATTAGTAGGCTCCGTATATATATTCTGCGGTGCCATTACTTTATCCTTTCTACTTACGATTTTTGAAGCCCTTAATTCATCGTGTGCGAAACTTGGTAAATTCAGCCAATAAAAAATTCCACCTTCACTGGTTTTATCCTTTAGTTCAATTTGAGCCTCCTCCGATAGCTTACTGTAATCTTCTTCGAAATCATCGTGAATCCTTCTGAAAATATTTTTCTCAACATCATTTAATTTGTCAAAATCTATCTTGTTTTCATAAAAATCGGCTAGGGCTTTCGCATTTGCATTAAGCTCAATGCCTTTTAACTTCATAAGTCCGATTAAGTTGTCTAATCTTACAACATAGCCCTTGAATTCTTTTAGAGAATTCATTTCATTTAAGAGTGATAAATATCTGCTGCTAACCAATGCAATTGTGTCATGTAAAAATTGGGCCATTGGGGCTAATTCTTTATTAGAAAACTCATTGCTTTCCCCTCTTTTAGTCAACTTATAGCTTTCGAGAATAGAGTCTTTGCTATTGCCTTCTATTATTTTAGGCTGCCAGATATTTTGATTGTATTCCAGTAGTCGGTTTAAATACTCCGCTTGGTTAGAGATGTAAGCAACCTTTAATGCCTTAGCTGATATTAAACCCAATGAATGTAATTCTAGGGCTAAGGAATCGTCTTGATGCCACAATTGTTTTAATGTAGTTTCATAAATTTTATAATCAATTTTGGGTATTGCACTCAAAATGTTCATAACCCTACTGGGTATTTTTGCAGCAGCAAACATATTTTCTGTCGCAGATATTTCAGCCGCCTCTCCCATAAACAACTGATAAGGATAGCTTGCCTCTGTTGTATTGGCTTGGAGATAACAGGTGGTGGTACTGCCCGGTTCCACATAAAAATACTTTTTCAGATAGGTCTTGTTTCCATATTTCATTGCATTATAAATCGAAATGTTTAGCTCTATAATTTGTGGATGTGCTAATGGTATTTCAATAGAAAAGCAATTGTTTAATTGAGTAGTGACTTCTGCATTAGAAAGTGAATTAAGGTGAAAAGGAGGAGAAGGAATAAAGCGAGAAAACCGAGCATTTTTAGGTGTAAAACCATTGATGTATCCTTGAATAATGGCATTTCCCTGTTTAAAAAATGGGGTGGGGAATGCATCTTTGCTTGGAACGGTATGTGTGCCTTTATTGGCAGGATGAGCAATACAGGCAATGGGCTTTTGCAAGGATTCATTGTAAATAAGTTCTCCCATTTTTTCAGTATTCAATTGTAGTGTTACTATTTTGCTTGAATTATTTTCCGATAAAGTAGGAGTGAGAGTCAGTTCCCATAAGTTGTTATAGTGCGCTATGTTTTTGTATTGCCACAAGCAGTTATTATAAATAGCAACGCTATCATACAATCCCAATTTCCAGATTTCCCTTCCGCCCTTTTCAAACCAATTGCCCAATAATTCTTTAGGTAAGTAAACATTACTATTGTCTAGGGTTATAGCGTCATTATCAGTGGTCTGCGCAAGTGCACTAGAAAGAGTGAAAACAAACAAAAGCAAAAGTTGAATCCTTCTATTCATAACTTTTTTTGTAAAAATAATGGCAAGCGAACACTAAAATTTAAATCAATTTGTTTGAAAAAGGCAAATTATCTTGCCGTTTTTAATTTTCTATTACTTATGTGTTGCTTAAACTCTGCGAAAGTCATACCTTTTGTATCGATAGCAATTTTTTCTTTAACTGCTCTGAAGAATTTAACTGTGTCAAATTCTTTAGCTTTTGCTACTTCGTTATTTTTCATTTCTTATGATATCTTTTGGTGAACGTATGTCTAATTGGGAATACCCACTTTTTATATTTACGGAGTTATAGCCTCTTATTCTAAAAATATTTACGATATGTTTAAAGTTCCAACTTATTAAGTAATCAACTTTCTCTATAGTCGCAAATTGGGATTTGGAGATCCCTCTTATCGGTTTTGACAACATGCTCTTCGGAACATGTAGGCCAGCTCGACTTTTACTTAAGCGACTGGGAATTTTTAAGTTGGCAATTCACTTTAAAGTTGCTCATTTATTAAATTTATTTGATCCAATATAGTTTCAACCTCTTTGTTGATATCAACTTCGTTCCACTCGAAGTCGATTTTTGAAAGTATGTTTTCAGTCAAGCTCATATTTTCAACAAGTTCAGGAAATTCTTGTGCAATACAAATCATAACTATGTTCATTAAGTTGGCTAAAAGTATCATTTCAGAATTTGTATGTGGAGCTTTGAACTTAAAAGGTTTAAAGTCTTTATCAAAAATTGATTGGCCTTTAAAACGGAAACTATGGGCTAAAATGGAGTTCCTGTATTCTTTGAAGTTTGTCCACTTGTTTAATCGATTTAAAACTGGCTTAGTAATTTTTTTAAGCCTAATAATTCTGTCTTTATATTCTGGATGTTTTGTAGGAGTGAATTCTTCATTGTACTCGTCAAAAAAAGAATTGGAATTAATGATAGCATAATTTAATAAAGAACCTGATATAGCTCTTGCTAATGGGAGGTCGGCATAATGCCCTTTAAATTTAATTTGATTGAGTAAAACCTCGTTTTCAGTATAAGTTTTATGAACCTCTATAAAAAATAAAACTTGGCTTTTTAGGTGAGCCAATGTTTTATATGATTCAAGTAATTTTTCCATTGATTTTAGGTGATTTGAAATTTAAGCGTAAAAAAAATTTTGGCGATGTTGGACAATTTTAGTTCTGAAAGTCCAAAACTGAAGTCAATAAAAACAATATTGCTACTATTTATTCCCTTTTGCTCTGTTGTGTGGTTTACACAACATTTCGCAGTTTTTTATATCAGTTGCACCGCCTTTGCTCCAAGCTTCAACATGGTCGGCATCCATATCGGCTAATTTCCAAATTTTGTTTTTATTGGCATCATGACCAATTGCACAGTGGGAGCAGTTTGACACACCTTTTTTCTCTGCCTCTGCGGTTTGTTTGGCATAGACTGATTTTTTGGTAGCATCATCAAAAACTCTTACATCCAATAATTTGGTATCTACACTACCTCCTAAAATATATTCAAACACCCCTTTTCTGTTTTTTACATAAGGGTCGCCGTAGAGTTGTTTTACTTGTTCCGATACTTTTTTAGAATCGTACCCTTGTTTGTGGTACTGCTCATACATTCTGCCCCACTCAAGCCCACGCATTTCGCTTTCAACGTCAATAAATACAGTAGAAACCCAATCAATTACACTGGTAAAATAGTTCTTTAATTCTGTTATGTTTTTATCAAATCGGTGGCGGCTCATATACTCATCAACCCGCTCTTTGCTCACCCATTCCAATGCACGTTCCAAAAAGTCTTGCCTGTTGGCAGAGCCTGATATATAAGCACTCCATTTTTGAATGTTGGCGTTTCTGCTATTGCTAAATTCTTCTTTGCCCAATGTTACAAAAGGCCCAGAATAAATGGCATTGTTTATCTCTTGTTGGTTCAAAGGAACACCAGCTATATTAATGGTTTTAAACCATTGTTTTATCTCGCTTTCTTCTCCTTCACATTCATATATAAGCAGTTTGGTTGCTAATATTTGGGCTTGTTTGTCTTTGGCAATACCCCCAAAATATTGCTCCATTCCATTCTCATCTTTCACGGCAAATTTGTTGGTTACGTATCGCCCAAAACTAGTAATGCGTTGCTGACCATCTAATACTTCTAGGGTATCCTCATTTATTTTATTAAAGTAAATTAAGCCCAAAGGATAGCCTTTTAAAATGCTTTCTATTACAGCAACATCTTTTCTACCATCCGCATAAATGTAGTTGCGTTGATACTCTGGTTGAATTGTTAGCTTGCCGCCTAAACCAAACAAACCCTTGCCCTCTAGTTCATTATATACAAACCCTTCGCAAATATCTTTTACCGTAATATCTATTCTTAATGTTGTCTTCATTTGATTTATTTCTTGTGTTTTATTAATATTCTTTGATAAACTTTTTCTAATAATCCATCCCTTAATACTACTCCACTCGCATTCAAATCATAGGTTCCTTTTTTGCCGAACTTATCTAAATATGCCTGCTTGCATTCATCAGTAGTATAAACTTTGGTTTTAAAATTGTACAGATCTTCATTTTCACACATTCCTACAATCTCAAACTGTTCGGGAGAATATTTATCCAAAAAACTTATTGGTACGCCCATCACTCCCTCATAATCACTTGGAATGAATTTTACAAATGAGACTTCTATTGCATCGTAATTATCATATTTTTCAAACTCCTTTTTAGTGCCATATTTTACGATTTCTTCTTTAGTCATAAGTTCCAAAGGTTTGTGTCGTCTTCCATGGTCAATATTGGTAAACCAACACGAATTTCCCAGTCTTGTAAAATCGCCTACATACCCAAGACGGGCAGCCTTCTGTCTATCATTTTCATTAATCTCCGACCCTTTTGGAACAGCAAAAACCATATCATTTCCATTGCCAGTTGCACCTAACCACATTTCATTCTCCTTAATAAGGGGAAAAACCTCTTTGTAAGTAATAGCATTCATATTTCCAATTATTAAAAACTGCTTGTTTGCTTCAATAATCCAAGCCACAAACTCACGAAACAAAGAGAAAGGAGGGTTGGTAATAATCATGTCTGCTTCGTCTCGAAGCTTTATTATTTCTTTACTATTAAAGTTGCCATCGCCTTGCAGGTATTGCCATTCTAGGTCATCTACATCAATTTTTCCATCGCCCGATTTATCGCTTGTTAGGGTAAATATTTTACCATTTTTCACGGTCTTTTTTTCATCAAACTGTGGGTTGGTGGTTTCAAATAGGGTGGGTTGGTAGGCACTTTTATGTATTTTACTGTCGGGGGCATAGCTGGTACTTATAAGTTTTTTAAGCCCAAAACGTTCAAAGTTTTGTGCAAAAAACTTAGTAAAGTTGCTCCACTCGGGGTCGTCGCAAGGCATTAAAATGGTTTTGCCTTTAAACACACTGGGGTTAAACTCTAGATAGGCTTCAATTTCTTTTTGTATATCGTGGTACTGCGTGTAAAACTCATCGTTTTTCGCATTTTTCGCATTGGTAAGATTACTATTAGCCATAAATATGTATAAACTGCATTAAGTGGCAAACTTATGTTTTTAAATTGTTCTTTGCAACCCTATAGTGTTTTGAATAACTTATTGGTTTATTAAAACGAAATGAGATAAAAAATAGTGCATCAACATCCCGTAAGTTTTAAACTTTCGGGTATTTTATTATGGCTTATTTCATTTGCTTCATTTTACCTGTTTACTGTATCACAAAAAATTAGGGTAATTAAACAGAACTTAACTATTCTATTTATTTACCCTAAAAATGTTTTTGTTTTATCCTACCAAAACCTATAAGGTTTTTGAAACCTTATAGGTTTTTTATTCTAAATAGTTTCTGGTGGAGTGGGCGGCGCATCTGTCAAAACATAATCATTATACCTAGCTTCATCTTTAAACTGGAATAAGCTTTTACCAATATTGGCATATGTAACCATTTTGTCCCATAATGCATTACCGAGTATGATTCGTTCCTGAGTTTTTATGTCTCTATTTTCTACTGCTGCCTCCATGGCATCTAAATTAAGATCTACCGTAGCACCAAGTGTACCTATTTCAGTAAGCAATGCTGCTGTTAAACCTTCAGAAGCTAACTCCGATAAAAAAGTGGTGCCTACTCTTACTACTCTTTTTGCAGTGCGAAACAAATCGCTATGGGGTATGCGGCTCAATTGCCCAAAAGCAAAAGTTCTATACTTTCCACTGTTGCCATACTTGGTTTCAGCCATGCTGCGTACACTGTCTATTTTTTGGTAGAGCAGTGCTACATTGGCATCTTTAATTTCTGTGGCTGTAGTAACAGCACCCTGTAATTCTGCATCGGTGGGAAAGTCTTTAAACTGTGTAGCTAGTGTAGAAATTTCCGATGTTCTAGTTGCATCTACGTTTCTGGTAGCATACTCTGCTGCGTCTCTTTTCATAGAATCTACTAGCCCATCCGCTTTTTGAGCAAGAACATCATCGCCACAATTGTATTTTCTTACAATTTCTTTTGTTGCCATACCTTATTTTTAAATTACTAAAGATTGTGCAAAAAAAGGAAATGTTTTTGAAATTTAAATAACAAAAAACAAATTGTGAGTAAGCTGTGGAAAACTACTTAAATCAACAATGCGTTCATTGAAAAATGCAAAAAAATTGGTTATAAAACATTCAAAGAATAAGAGTGCCTATAAATAATCCTTAAAAGCTTTTTTGAAGCAGGCAGTAGGTAGAAAGAAGTGGGTAGAAGTACATTTGAAGTTCATAGAAGTACATTTGAAGTTCATAGAAGGTCATTTGAAGTTCATAGAAGGTCATTTGAAGTTCATAGAAGGTCATTTGAAGTCGATAGAAGGTCATTTGAAGTCGATAGAAGGTCGTTTGAAGTTCATAGAAGGTCGTTTGAAGTTCATAGAAGGTCATTTGGACAGTTCATTTCACCTTCTATGCGGTATTTTATGACAAATTGGCGCATCAATTACTAAATGATGCTTTCCTACTGAATGTTCGCCCTTGTATAGAGTTGCTTGCTAAGGCCCTACCTGTAAACAGCCTAAAAAAATGCCACTTAATTCGGGTGCAATTCATTGAAAGGATAAGTACCCCTAGTGAATGAACTACTCCGATTCTAACAATTTTTATCCATTACTTAGGCTCGCAGGGAGTGCTTTTATTTCACGGAGTACCACGGCGTTTGCAAAGAGTAAGAGATTGGGAGCCAATGTTTCCTAGTTGTATAAATTGTGCGGAAATACCACCCCTCCCTGCGGGCACCCCTCGAGAGGGGAATTGCCTACCGGGTATTTAGAAAACGACTTTTTCAAAGAAGTTATATAGTAGAGCCACTGAGTTAGGGAGCTCTTTGTAAATCAGTATAACTGCTGTGAAGCTGAATGTTTTTTATGAAATAGAAATAGCGAGGTTTGCAACCAATCTATTAAACGATAGTTTGCTCGGCATCTTTTCATTTATGTAAAATCGAATGGTATGGCATCTGGAATAAAAAGTAAACCTTTGAATTTAAAAATTAGCCTTTTGGCATTGATTATTTTATTGGCCACCACAGGGTTTGCACAGCAATGTGGTTATGATAATTATTATCTCTTTGTGGTAAATGTGCACACAAAAAACGATGCTGCCAATATTCCAAATCTAAAGATGTATTTGGTGGATGAAAACGATAAACCAGTTACCGCTGATGTATCTTATCAAGAAGATAAACAGTGGAAGCATCGTAATGATACCCTCTTTTTTTGGGACAACAGGCGGGCAAAAGAACAAGCTGGAAATCATCCTTTGATGCGCCAGAAATTTTACCACATTGGCGATAATTATGTGGTTGCTTTTAGAATGGACATCTTAAACCTGAAAGACCCGACGCAATATCCTATTTATAAACTAAAAGTTGAATCGGGAATAAATGACTTAACCGGTAATTTATATGCGAATCAAACCTTTCATTTACCTCTTCATAAATCTGTAAGAATTTGCAATAATGGAGTTACTAAAAATTTCAAACTGTCTAAACCTGTGGAAACAATGGGTGGCAAAGCTTTCGAACCGATAGAAATATTTTTGAATGAAGAATACCAGAAAATAGAAGGGGTAGGAGAAAAAAATGTTCTACAATATGCGGTAAGATTTGATTATTACGAACTTAAAGAAACAGAGGAGTCAGTAAAAACATATACGATTACGGGGGCTAAAATATATAACACACAAACAGGGAAAGTTCACCAAGAAATACACATACCCAGCCAATCCAAATCCATAGAGAAAGAAAGCAAGAAAATAATTGCGTTTACGGACTTCTATAACAGAGGCATTGAGGAAGCAAAAGATTTTTCTGTGCAAATAGACCGTTGGAGAGACTTAAAGCAAATGGTGGCTAGAGAAAAAACCAATTTCTATCTTTTCAACCCCTCTAAAAAATTGTATGAATTAGATACTGCTTTAAGTAATTATGATGATGTATTTTATTATAAGCCCTTAAAGACCATGAGGCGTTATGAATACCTGAGTACAGATACTTCACGCATAGTGAATACCTATCAACTGGATAAAAAGAAATGGGTATTGTTTGATAAAAACGAAACATTGCTAAGACCAGTGCCTCCCCCCATAAAATATGCTCCCAAGAACTGTATTATATTTTCGGAAAAGTTACACAAATTGCCTTTGCAAGCGGTTATTGGCGAAAATGCAAAAAGGCTAATTAAAGACACATTTTGGTTGTATAATGGCTGTGACGAGGCTGTGAATATTACAAAAGTGTACAGCTTTACCAGAGACTTTTTTAGCATCAACCAAACACTTGCACCAAAACAATACACGCCTTTAATATTTAATGGTTTATTGCAAAACGGCAGCTTTGATTTTGACAACAAATCTTTTTCTTGTAATTTAACTTTAAACGATAATACCATACTTCAATTTGGGATAACCGTACCCACCATAAGCAACAATGCAACGGTGTTTTATAAAAAAGATAGCAGCGTAAACTATGCCATTGCCCAACAGCAAAACAAAAGATTCAGCAATGCCTTCTTTACCTATCCCAATGGTAATTTAAGAGCCATGGGTTCTATTCTAGATGGGGACACGAGTTTAAAAGTGGGCAAATGGCAATTCTATAAAGAAGGTGTTTGGGGCATGGATGAAGTGGTGTATTCCAAGGAAATTTCATTAACTGCTTTTGATAGGGATAATGGAGGGCAGCATACCAATTTTAATATCAAAGTATTGGAAAATGGCAAATGGAAACAACCAATTATTGATGTAGGTAATTATAAAAAAAGTTTTTACATAACCAAAGAAACAGATAGCATCATCGCATTTACAGATACAACCAGCTATGGTTTTGCCCTGCCATACAATAAGATTACTGCCAATATTGCCATGCAGTTTTTTTTACTAAAACCCAATGAACGAACCTTGAAAATTGGGTATTATCGAACACCATTTTCTGTTTTAAAAAACCAATATACCATCATTCTTAATTATCAAAAAATTAAAGTCAAGAATAGAACAACCTATCAAATAACCGATTCTATACTTGCTATTTTACAAAAGCAATATCCTAAAATTGCCACAATTAATGTTAGTAAACATCAACGAGGTATCAACTTACAATTTTTGAGTTTTGAGGATCAATACAAAGTAATCATGCAATTGACCAACGATACCAGCATTGCTTTTGTCTGCAATTTGTTTACCGTGATGAATAAAAACAGAATTACATTTTGCAACAACGAAGTGTTTGTAGAAATAAATACTACTGACATAGAAGCGTTTAAGAAACAGGTTTTAGCATTGGGTTTTGCAAACATTAGAGCAGATATGGGCAGCAACCGATATGGGCTTACACACGCATGTGGTAAATTGATTGATGAAACTTTCTTTGAGGCTTTTGATAGACTTACCAGAAATCCACAGGTTTTAAGCGCACATTTTAATACCTATCATGAACCTGAGTTGGATAATAACTTAAAACATTAGGGAGATGAAAAGTATAGGTGTCCTGCACCCAATTAGGTTTTCTTTTTGTTCAGCCTTAAAAGGTATATTATAACCTGTCAGTGCTAATTCGATTTTTTAATCCAATACTAACCCCCTAAAACGGATACCCAATCCCAAAATTAAACACCAAATTTTCGCTTCGCCACGCCTTACTGCCCACTGCCACTTGAGGCAACACCCATCGTTCTCCTCGGGGCAGCCAAGGTTTGGCTAATGGGAAAGCCATATCTATCCGAATGATTAAAATACTAATATCTATGCGCAAGCCCATGCCCGCATCTACTGCCAACTCGTGCAAGAAATCTTTGGTAAGCTGTCCAGTGGGTGAAAAAAGGGTACTGTCTTTTAGCCAGATATTGCCTGCATCTATAAATAGGGCGCCTTTTAATCTTGGTGCGAAAATGGGAAAACGCAGTTCGCTGTTCATTTCCAATTTATAATCACCACCTATTTGTGGGTAATACACGCGTTGATAGGCAGTGGTCTGCGTTGTGCCAGGGCCAATGTTGCGGGGTGTGAATCCACGCAAACCATTGGCACCGCCAATAATAAACTGTCGGGAAAAGGGCAAAAACCTTGAATTGTGGTAGGGCGTACTAGCCCCAATAATGATTCGATTGGCCAAATAAACATCCGTTTGTAGTTTTCTGCTATACCTAAACTCAACATCGGCCTTTGCGTATTGGGCAAAATATGCCCCCAAAACACTTTTGCTATAGCTGGTTTTTGCGCCTGTTGCCGCACCAGCAATATTGCCCGCTACTTCGGCATTTGCATTTAGATAGACCACATTTACGGAATTCGGATAAGTGGAAGAAGTGGTGAAATTATAAAACGAACCGCTTACTATTTCGGGCAGATTGCTCAGACGAAGCACTTCATTATTGCCAATTTGGGCTTGGTATTGGGGGGCAAAAGCGGTCGTATTTACATAAGTAATGCTAATGGGAGCAACGGTATGTTCAATATTGATTTTGGGTTTCCAGTTTACCTCATATTGAAAACGATAAAAGTTTTTGGTGTACAGTTGTTGTCGTCTAAACCATTCGTAGCCCAAAGTAAATCGGGTGCGTGGGGGAAATAAATAGTCGTCTTTTACTTTAAAAGGGACAAAAAAACGGGGTATTACCAATGCGGCTTCCGCCCCAACGCGATAGTTGGATTTGCCTTGGGTGGAATCGGAAGGAACGGTTTCGTAAGAGAAATACGATTTTACATTAAATGATTCTGCCCCGCTAAACACATTGCGGTTGAGCCAATTGACATTTAATTGACCACCCACATAAGCATTCGATTTGGCAAAGCTGCCTATCTGCACTTGGATGGTTTTTTTCTTTTGGGGCGTTAAATAATAGTAGGCATTCACGCTATTGGGCGTATCGCTTTTAGTGGCAGGTTCAAAACGATTTTTTACAAACTTAAACGCCCCTAAATTGATAAAGCGATTGAGTGTTTTGTTCTGCTCCGTAAGCGAATACAAACTGCCCGGTCGGTAAGTGATGGCCTTGGTGAACACCGTGGGTTTGAACTTATGCACGGTATCCCTAATTAAAATTCGGTCTATTTTAAGGAGGTTGGCCAATGAGGTATCGGGCGGTGGTCGGAGCAAAGTGTAGTTGGGGAAAACGATGATGTTGTTGATGGTATAAATCCGCTTTACTTTTTGCGGTGTGGTGGGTTTTAGACCCATATAAATATTGGCTTGATAACTTTTTAAAGTAGTATCAATATAGGCAATCAAATAATCTGCATTAAAGTAATAATAGCCTTGGTTTTTCAACTGCAAATCCACTCTGTTGCGTTCCGTTTTTATTTTATCTAGGGTAATGCGCTCGCCGGGTATCAGGAGGGTTTTGTCGTGCAAGCCTTCCAATATCTTGGTCAATAATTGACTGCTATCTATCTTCCAATTGATGGCTTTGATACTATAAGGATGGGCTAATTGCACTCGGTAGGCCGCCATTACCCGATGTTTTTTCATCATGGTATCTCCATAAGTCTTGCTACGGTAATACCCTTCGTTTTCTAAGTATCCTTTCATATTGTCGATGTTCAGCTTTGGTTTTATGGAACTGCTCAATACGGGTGGCTCGCCAAATTTTTCTCTTAACCAATGTTTGAATCCCTTTTCCTTTTTTGTTTCGCCAATGGCATACCATGCCCACACTTTATAGGGCCACCCCAACAGCATTTTATTTTTTCTAGGGAGAATTATTTTTTCCATCTGCTTGCGAATGCTCTTGCTACTTGCCTTAACGCCACTGTCTTTATTAACGGTAACCGTACTGCCATTGTATAACAATTCACCCGCAGGCAGTTTTTTATTGACGCTGCAAGCTGTAGCCATCAACACAATCAATACAAATAGGTAACCTCGACTCAATATTTTCAGCATTTCATAGTTGTTGTTATAACCTGACACAAAACCTTCTTCAAACTCTAAAACCTTGTACACCTTTTGAATTCCATGGTCCATTTCCAAGGGCTTCACCCTTGGCTATTGTATTTCGCCCTTTCAGGGCTTTGGGAATCATTTCGATACTAATTTTTTCTTGTTGGAAGAATATCAGTTAAGCTATTAATGGATTAATCACTAACCACTAATCACTAACCACTAATCACTAATCACTAACCACTAACCACTAACCACTAACCACTAATCACTAACTACTAACTGGTTCATAAATTTATTTTTAGTCAAACGATAAATAGTTGTACAAGCCAAAAGCTTTAGACAGCTTATCTAACCAATTTTTAGGTTGAAAACAATTGTTGACAGCTCATCTAGTCAATTTTTGGGCTGAAAACAGTTGTTGACAGCTCATCTAGCCAATTTTTGGCCTGAAAACAATTGTTGACAGCTTATCTAGCCAATTTTTAGGCTGCAAACAGTTGTTGACAGCTCATTTAGCCAATTTTTGGTCTGAAAACAATTGTTGACAGCTTATCTAGCCAGTTTTTGGGCTGAAAACAATTGTTGACAGCTTATCTAGCCAATTTTTAGATGGGTACGAAAAACTTTTATGCACCCTCCCTAAACTCTAAAACCTAATACACCTTTTGAATTCCATTGTCCAAGTCCAAGGGCTTCACCCTTGGCTATTGTATTTCGCCCTTTCAGGGCTTGGAACATCATTTCAATTCTATTTTTTTTATGTTGACGAAATATCAATAAACCCATTAGCAGATTAACCACTAATCACTAATCACTAACCACTAACCACTAACCACTAACCACTAACCCCTAACCACTAACCACTATTTCCTCCGCCTCCTTTTTCGTGCAATTTCTTTGAATTTATCATAGTTCATGGTGAAGGAAAATGCAACCCCTGTTTCTATAAAATAGCCATCCATAATAGCTTCATACTGATTTTTCCGATAGGCTTTAATGGCATATTTGCCGTCTTTAGAAAGTTTGTAAGTAGTTCTTACATCAGGCAGAAAATCAATATTGCTATTGGTTTGGGTTTTTGCCACTGGGTCGGCACCTTCCACCGTAAAACTTTTACCTACCGTTACTGTCAGCCGATCATTTAATAATTGTTTGGACAATGCCACGTTCACATCGGTGCGGGTGGCTGTGTTGGTTGCGGCATCTGCTTGGTAGCTTTTTAAATCTAAATTAATATCTACCCCAGTTATCAAATCTGCTGCAATTTGATTTACCGCTTCTGCCAAAAACTTGCTCACACTTTGCTTTACAATGTCGTTGGTGCTGCTGCCACTATTATCGGTAGAGAAAAAATCGCTGCTTCTATCGCCAATAAATCTACCCAATATCAGCAAGGCAAACACCTGCTTGTTCATGGAAGAAGCATCAGCACGGTATTGCGCCAATTTATTTTCGATGGTAATACCCAATGTGGTATTCACGCCATCGGCGTTGTCCTTAACCTTTATGTCGAAACTCAATTCAGGCTTGCTAATCGGCCCTTTTATTTTCAGTATTACTTCAATAGGAATCTTTTTGCTGTAAGCTGCGCCCAATTCTGCACCGCCTGCTGAAATTTCATTGCTCAATAATTCAGAAGGGGAGGTTTCAATGTTATACTTCGCCGTAATGTCCGCCTGTGCTTCCATTGGGTTGCCACTAAAAGTGATGGTGCTGCCATCTACCAAATCAAAACGTTTTTTAATGAATTGATACGATAAATTGTAAGAACCCTCTTTCAATTGATACACACCCGAAATACCGAGTATGCCATTTTCATCTAATCCAGCATTCAACTGCGCCCTGCCTTTTATTTTTAATTCATCGCCTGTGGCGGGATCCATTAATACAGTAATACTGGCATTTTCCCTCACGGACATATTGAGGTTGTAAGTAACCCCATTGTATTTGATGGTGCCGATGGTATCTGCGGCGGAAGTATAGATTTGATTGTCGTTGCGAAATGATTGAATGGTATCAATGTCAATGAATTTTACCACTTGCTTTAAATCGTCCTTGTAGTTATTCTTGGTGGGTAAAATATAATGGATGTCGCTTTTGTTATCAAGGGTAAGATTGCCCGAAATATCAGGAGTGGTGGTCGTGCCGGCAATTAAAATAGCCGCATCCACAATGCCTTGCCCGTAAATAAGCGCATTGGGACTACGCACTTGGTTGATGGCAATGAAATTTTTGGTATTTACATTCATGTTCAAAGCAAAATCATTTTCGGGTAGTCTTTTAATAGTTCCATCAATTACCAATTTATTATCCAATGAATCCGTAATTGTAAAATCGTACAAACCGATATTGGGATATTCAAAGTCAATCTTTTGGTTGTTTATTTTGTACAACGAACCAAACATATTGGTGGCAAACTGTGTGGTATCAAATACCAATTCGCCCTTCCAAGTGGGGTTTTCCAATGTACCGGTGGCAAAAACATTTCCGTGCAGATTGCCATCCGTTCTGATAATATTTCCTTGAGAAAATGCTTCAATCGCTTTCAGGTTCAGTTGTTTAATGTCGGTGCTAATGCTGAATGCATTGTCTTTTGTGTTGTATCCACCAGTTACTGTTACCTCATTAGCCCCGGTAATGCCGCCCTGAACACCAATAATTTTATCTACCCCAATCTTGGTTTTTAAAGCGATATCGCCTATCACTACTTTCTTGTAAGTTAACTGATTTACGCTGATATGGCCTTCCACAGCCGGCAAGCCAATAATAGGCTGCGCAATGGTGGCATCTGCGTTTAAAAATCCGCCTGCCATGGTACTATCTTGATTGGCAATCGCCAATAATTGACTCAACCTAAAATTATCAATCTTAAAAAGTATGGGCGATGCCACTGTTGGAGTTTGGTTATGAATATTGATAGACTGATTATTTTTTGTCATTACAAAATCATGCACGATATAGCCTTCCTTTCTAATTTCAACAAAGTTGTTTTTAGCAGCCACCCAAGTGCCATAATTGAGCATCAAACTATCCGACAAATGAATTTTAGTAGCATCTTTTAATAATGTAACCACGCCACCTAAAGCATAAAATGGTTTGCCCTTGGCATCATCCGTAGCAGCCGCAACAAGTAAGGTACTATCAGCCAATGTTGCATTTATCTCAGCATGGAAATATTTTTTTGTACCAATAATGATGTATTGCGTAGCTAAAGCAATATGCATGGAACTATCTACACCAATTGCATTTAGGCTAAGGTTGTTAACTTCATTGTCATTATAAATAATAGAAGGAATAGAAGCAATTACTTCTAAAGTGCTGTCCTTATTTCCATTGTTAAATGAAATAAATACAGTAGCAGGTTTTACAATTTCTAACAATGGAAATAAAGCCCTCAACGAAGCATCTGTGAAAAGGGTAGCGGTCAACACTGCCTGTTGTTTGATTGCTTTGGTAGTTTCTTTTTTTGATTGAACAATATGCTGTTTCACGAAAGCATTTATAGCGGTAGGTAAATGCTGATAATTATATTTTCCAATTAAACTTGCTTGAGCAAACGGAGCATTTACAAAGAATTGGGTACTGCCATTAGCTGCATTAGCAGTAAGCAAAATGCTATCACCTTTCCAATGTTTGCCATTGTAGATAATGTTGTTGCTATCCAACCGCACCAATACATTAAGGGTTTGAGGGTCAAGGCTGGAGGCATTTATTTTTACAATGCTTTTTAATTGAATGCTATCCTTGGTAAAATGCAATTTAGCAAGGTCAATCTGGTGAATATGAATGGAGCCTTTTAGGGTGGGATATTTACCATCGATGGTACCAATCATATCAATTGCTGCTACCATATTCGTATCCCTGATATTCCCTTTTGTGGTAAAAGCACCTTTGTTGATGGCTGCTTTCAGGTTCAGATTGGTATAGTTATACCCTTTAATCATCCAGCTTTTGATGGCAGTTGTTGCTTGAATATTGTCTTTTGCATAATTAAATCCCTTGCCTTTAAGGTTGATTTTGCCCGTAAGAAGCCCTAATAGAGTATCTTGAAAAAACCATTTGCCCGTTTGAAATCGATTGGCAAGGACGGCAACTGTATAAGAAATGTTTTTTGGTGTACTCAAATTGCTAACGTTCGCATCAATGTTAGCTAACCCATAAGGAGAACTCATTTTTACTATGGCGTGAGTGGCGGAAATGCCTCCTTTAAGTGTTCCTACTAATAATAGATTGGTGGGCAAATTGATTTTCTTTGCCAATAATTGTTGTTTAATCCCCTCGGCGAGAATTGCTTTATCTACAAATAATTTGCTGATGGCAAGATTGTATTGTAGTGATTTAGGGGAAAGTAAATGCTGCAATTTTCCCTTTACATCCAATTGAAATTGTTGATTGTCCGTTTTCATCAACAGTTTGGTTAGGTTCATTTCTTTTAAAGTGCCAGCAGCTTTTCCCAGTAGCATTATTTTCTGGTTGGGGGTTAAAGCCAATGGCGATGTTCTTTTGTAAGAAGGGAAAAAGAATAAAAATTCTCCATACCCTAAATTAGAAGAATCAATTGCAAGCGTTATTTTGGTGGCTTCAGAAATATTGCCCAAACCTTGAGTCAAAGAATGCGTGGGCTGATTAAATACCACTTCCGCATTGGCAGCAATCAATGATTGTTGGGTAACAATTCTAAAACCCTTGGCAATAGCATGTTTTTCATCCAACAAACAGATGCCCTTTATATCCTTTACCAAGAAATTATTACCCAACACACTACCGCTTTCAATATTGCCAGCAATAGAATCAGCGTGATAATGAAGGGTATTGGCTTGCAGGTAAATGTTGGCCAGTTTAAGGTGATTATAATCGATGCCCTCTTTTGCAGTATCAAAGGCATTGTTATCAATGGCTACTGAATTATTGTGCAGACTTATTTTGCCCGCCTTCACATTCCAACCTTGTTTTACCACAAAGGAAAACACTTGCTTTACGGTGTCTTTCAACACCACTTTTGGGTCGTTGGTAGATAAATTGAAACGAGAATTATTGAGCAAAATAGATTGCGCAGCGAATGATTCTGATAACACATTTACGGTGGCATCTTCCGTTTGAAGGGTGTCTATCAAGTTGTTATAGTTCAGCTTGCCATCAATATTTTGATAATTAACCGCGAGTTTTTCTATCAGGATATGATGGGCAGACAATAGGAAAGGAGAGGGCTTGGACGGGGTAGGAGCAATAGCTTGTTTTTCCCCTTTTTTGCCTTTGTCAACCATCACGAAACTGGCATTTTGCAATACAAAATCATTGATAGCAAACTGCATTTTATCAATATCCACTTGCTTAATACTGCTAACTAAGTTGGACAATTTCGATTGAAAAAAGCGTTGCTGCTTGACATCATCAAAAGACAGTTCGATTGATTGTAAAGCTATTTTGTCAACAGATAATTGAATTGGTTTTGCTGTTTTTTTGGATGATTTACTGGCAAAAGCGTCTATGATGTATTGATAATTAAAACTGGTATCGGTTGATTTTCGTCTTAAATGAACCTGTAGTTGTTGAATTGCGATTTCATTCAAATCAATCTTGCCCCTGATTAGCCCCAATAAATGAAAGCTTACGTATATGGATTCTCCATTCAATAAAGTATCTTTTTGTTGGTCAATCAACAATATAGAATTTAGTTTTATCCAACCAAGCAGGTTATAATCTAGTTGACCAACACTTACTGTAGTTCCCAATTTTTGATTTAAATAGCTAACCGCTTTTTTGCGCACATAGTTTTTAGCAAATGGAGTGTGTAAAAAAACAACACCTGCCAGCATCAATAAGAGTAAAAGCCCTAGTGTGAGGCTAACAATGCGAAGCCATCGGTATTGGTGAATTGATTTTGGGAGATTTTTCTTTTCTATTGTCAAACTATCTGGTAACTATTTAGTGTGCTTTTATGCTATGATTTAATGCTGGCTTGCAATGAACTTTTAGCGTTCAAATTAAAAATACAAGCAGCTTTGGTAATTGATATGGTGAATACATTTATACGATTCGACTAGTCTTTTGAAATGGATACAAGTATCAATTTAAGAAAGCCCTAATTGTTAGTAAAGATGAGGCATTATTGTCGGGATTGATTATAAAGTTTACAATCATTCTTACATTATTCACAGATTTAGTCCTATTTGGTTTTGGAGCTTGGGTTTTAAAGCAGTCAAAAGCAGCAAGCTATGTTTTAAAAAAGCCAAGCATTTTTCTATAGCAATAAACTGGTTATCTAGTAACTGAATTCATTTTTATAGATCAATTTGAATGAGTATTATAGGGTATGTAAATGGTTTTCACCTCCTTAGCAAACTTTTATCTTGTTTCAAACCCTATAATGGTTGAAGCGAAACTTCTTAGCGAAAAATAACTTTTATACACCAAATGCAAGAAATAGGAATGCCAATAAATAATCCTTATATTTTTTTTGAAGAGGGCAGTTGAAAGTAAAAAGTAGGTAGAAGGTGAATTGATGTTGGTTTAAAAAAAATGAAGTAGGTAGTTAGTTCATTGGAGTCTAAATAAGATGATTTGTAGTGAATAGAAGATTGTTTGAAGTGGATATTAAGTCTTTTGAAGTCTAAAGAAGGTCTTTTGAAGTAGTTAGAAGGTCGTTCGAAGTGGTTAGAGGGTCGCTGGAAGTAGATAGATGGTCATTTGGACAGTTTTCTTCGCCTTCTGTGCGATGATTTATGACAAACTGGCGCTTGGATTGCTAAATGATGCTGATATAAATATGGTTCAGTTTGTAAGAAGGGTGCATGAATAGACCAAAACTGGGCGAGATTTGTGTAAATCAATATAATTGCAACCTACAACACCCTATTAATGGTCTGAAAGAAAAACTTGTTTGCCTATAAGCACTTTTATTCAATCTGCAGCAGAGAGGCAGATTCCTAGATGATGGTTTAACTTATTGGTTATTTGTTATTTTCAAACTTCCCCTTATACCTACCTATTGTTTTCAGGTGCAGTCTTTTCCCGTTTACTGCATAAATACTAGTTCATTACCAAATGACCACATTTACGATGGATACTAAATTAATTTTACAACATGTTAGCCGACATATTCAATTAGATAATGCTGAAAAAGACTTCTTTGTTTCCTTGTTGCACACCAAAACATTAAAGCGAAAAGAATTTTTATTAAGGCAAGGAAATATTTGCAAGACCGAAAATTTCATTATCAAGGGTTGTTTGAGAACCTACACTATAGATGATAATGGCTTTGAACATATACTAATGTTTGGAGTGGAAGATTGGTGGGTGGGCGATTTGTATAGTTTTTTAACCCAAAGCCCCGCTACTTATTTTATTGATGCATTGGAAGAGACAGAAGTGCTACAAATAAGTAAAGACAATCTGGATAAACTATATAATCGTGTTCCAAAATTTGAACGCTTTTTCAGGATAATGCTTCAAAACGCATTTATAGCACAGCAACAACGCATTCACCAAAACCTATCATTTAGTGCCGAAGAGCGGTATCTTAACTTTCTTACCAAACATCCCCACTTAGAACAAAGACTAACCCAAAAACAAGTTGCCTCCTACTTGGGCATCACACCTGTCTTTTTAAGTATGCTGCGCAAAAAAATGGCTAGAAAGTGATTTATTAAACTACTTTAATTTTTATCTTTTTCATACCTATTTCTTTTGCACCATCATTTAAAAAAAGAAATAGGATTATGAAAATGGTAATTATTTATCACAGTGGATATGGGCACACTAAAATAGTAGCCGAGCATATCCAAAAGGGCGCTTCAACAGTATTGGAACAGGTATCCCTTTTATCAACGCTTGAGGCAGTGGAAAACATTGAGTTATTGCACGAAGCAGACACCTTGGTTTTTGGTTGTCCTACCTATATGGGTAGTGTTTCTGCGGGGTTTAAACAATTTATGGAAGCAACGGGAAAGTTTTGGTATACCCAAAAATGGAAAGACAAATTGGCTGCTGGCTTTACCAATTCTTCCACCCTCAATGGTGACAAACTAAATACCCTGCAACAACTTTCACTTTTTGCTGCCCAACACAGTATGATTTGGATTTCAACGGGTATTCTACCCAAGTTTGAAAACGACCAACAGTTAGTTGCACCCAATGGACTTGCAAGTTATTTGGGTTTAATGACCCTTTCGGATAATTCTATAAAAGAAATTAACCCGCCTAAGGGCTTAGAAACTGCTGAACTATTTGGACAACGTATTGCACAAATAACCAAAATATTTAAATAATTAAATTAGTATAAAATGAATAATAAAATATTGGGTTTCATCAACCTCCACTCAAAAACCGCTACTATTTTTTGGACTACGCTGATAGCGGGTGTTTTAGACGGATTAGCTGCCATTATTGTGTATGGTGTTTTCTTTAAGTACAATCCCATTCAGATTTATCAGTTTGTAGCAAGTGCCTTGTTGGGTAATGAAGCCTATGGGGGTGGGGTGCCAGTAGCCATACTCGGGCTTTTCTTTCATTTTCTCATTGCTTGGGTGGCTAGTTATTTGTTTATTCAAGGCTATCCAAAATGGTCTTTTCTTCGGATGAATAAATGGATGGTAGGGCTGTGTTATGGATTGGTTATTTGGGGATTTATGAATCTGGTGGTCATTCCACTTACAAAAATCCCTGCATCCGGTTTTGATGTAGTGGCTATGATTTCAATAGGTTGGCACATGTTGCTTGTGGGGCTTCCTATTTCATTATTAACAAGTGCTTTCTATGTTTCGCTTGAAAAATAGGCTAACGTTGAAGCAATAATTACGAATTGAATTTTTAAAAAAAAGGGTTGACAACCGAATTGTCAACCCTTTTTTTAGCATTTATCTTATAAATTATTATTCTCATTAAGTGGGTAATTGTGACCTCAGTTTGAAGCGTATGGTGGAGGATTAAGTAGCGTTTTTTGCCCTACTTATATTTGAAATTTAACAAAGTTGGCAAATGGAAAAATTATCCATTACACTTCTTCCCACCGGGTTTCGCAGCGAACCTTGAAGGTTGATAGTAGTACCTTGTATTTACTCCGATGAAACCAAACTACAATTTAGCGCAAAAAATAAATCTTAAGCCCACCCCAACCAACGCATCAAGCACCACTATTTCTTATCCTTTATAAGCCGCTTCATTCCATCTCAATTCATTTTTCAATTGATGAAGGGTGGTATCTTTATTTATCAACACAAACTCAATTCCACTCATTTCAGCAAAATCTTGGAGGTGTTCGGCAGTAAGGTTTTGGCTATAGCAAGTGTGGTGTGCACCACCAGCTAAAATCCAAGCCGCACAACCAATGTGCATGTTAGGATAAGGTTTCCAAAGCACTCTAGCAACAGGAAGATTGGGCAAAGCATCGATAGGTGCAACGGCCAACACTTCATTCACCAACAATCTAAAACGATTGCCCATGTCCACAATCGAGGCATTGATTGCAGGACCCGATGCGGAATTAAACACCAAACGCACAGGGTCTGCCTTGCCTCCAATACCCAATGGATGAATCTCACAACTTGGTTTGCCATCGGCAATAGAAGGACAAATTTCGAGCATGTGCGCACCCAACACCAAACGATTATCAGGATTAAAATGGTAGGTATAATCTTCCATAAAGGAATTTCCACCCTTCAATCCGCTGCCCATTACTTTCATTGCCCGAACCAATGCGGCGGTCTTCCAATCGCCTTCGCCAGCAAATCCATAGCCTTTAGCCATCAGTCTTTGTGCAGCGATTCCAGGCAATTGTTTCATGCCATGCAAATCTTCAAATGTGTCTGTAAAACCTTTGTAGTTGCCCGCTACCAAAAAGCTCTCTAAGCCCAATTCAATCCGAGCCGCATCACGAAGCGATTCATGTTGTTCGCCACCCTTTAATAAAGAAGGAACAAGGCTATAGGTATCAGCATGTTCTGCCACTAATGCATCTACGGCAGCATCGCTAATACTGTCAATTACTTTCACCAAATCGCCAATGCCGTGGGTATTTACAGAATAGCCAAACTTCATTTCAGCTTCCACTTTGTCTCCGTCGGTTACAGCTACATAGCGCATGTTGTCGCCAAAGCGTACAAATTTGGCACCTTGCCAATCGTGCCAACCCGCAGCAGCACGACTCCAATCATTGATTTTTTCCAAAGATTCTGCATCTTGCCAATGCCCCACTACCACTTTGCGGTTGATGCGCATACGGCTCATCATAAACCCAAATTCTCTGTCACCATGTGCACTTTGGTTCAGATTCATAAAGTCCATATCAATGCTACTCCAAGGAATATCGCGATTAAACTGTGTGTGAAAGTGCAACAAAGGCTTTTGTAAGATTTTCAAACCACCAATCCACATTTTAGCAGGCGAAAAAGTGTGCATCCAAGCAATCACCCCAATACAAGCAGGCGCAACATTAGCCGCCTGACACACTGCATAAATTTCATCACTCGATTTCACGGTAGGTTTAAACACCACACGCACGGGAATTTGTGCAGAGTCATTCAAAGAAGCGGCAATTTCTTGAGAATGAGCCGCCACTTTAAGCAGGGTTTCTTCGCCATATAAATGTTGGCTACCCGTAACAAACCAAACTTCTAATTCTTTAAGATTAATCATTTTGAAAGCTATTTAAAATTTAAAAAAGTACACAGTTATTGTCTTACTATTTGTTGAATAAAAAAGACCTTATTTTGTAGTCATGAAGTTTTACGAGAAATATCCCCAATTTAGAGACAAGGCTTTTTTGAAGAATATGTTGGTAAATACCGTTTATACCACTATGGCTTTGGAAGATCAAGAAGTACCGAAACCGAAAGTGGAAGAAATGGTAGAAAGACTTCTTAAAGAAAAGGAAGAAAAAGGGGAGCATTTCCATACAACTCAATTGTTGTATTTATTTTTAATCCTTCGAATTTAGACCTGACAGGTTTTAGAAACCTGTCAGGTCTGGAATAAGCTACATCTCTGGAAGAATACTATTACCTCACCCCAAATTGATACACCGTAGCATGATGATACGTTTCATCAGGTTTCAAAATGGTGTTAGGGAAACTAGGTTCATTAGGACTGTTGGGAAAATGTTGGGTTTCCAAACATAGCCCAGCATGTTGCACATATTTTTTCCCAGCCTTTGTGTTCGTTAATGTACCGTCTAAGAAATTGCCGCTATAAAACTGAATGCCTGGTTCGGTGGTAAAAACGTCCACATATCTACCAGAAGCAGCATGATACAGCGTACCAATCTTGGCAAGCGCATTCCCTTTTTTGTTCAATACCCAATTATGGTCATAGCCTCCTAATACTTGTGGTAAATCCTTACCAATCAATTTAGCAGAAGTGAAATCCATCGGTGTGCCTTTTACGGGGGCAAGTTTACCAGTAGGTATTAATCCCGTATCTACTGGTGTATATTCATTGGCAGATAATTGCAATTCATGTTGCTCAATGGTAGTATCAGTGCCAGCAGACAAATTAAAATAGCAATGGTTGGTGAGGTTAATAGGGGTGGCTTTATCGGTCTTCGCCGCATATTCAATTTTCAATTCATTGGCAGCTGTTAGTGAATAGATTACTGTAGCATCCACATTGCCCGGATAGCCTTCCTCGCCATCTGGACTATGATAGGTGAATTGCAGACTGCTATCTCCCGTTAATTTTTGCACTTTCCAAATCACTTTGTCATAGCCTTTCAAGCCCCCGTGCAAAGCATTTGCCCCATTATTGATAGCCAATTGATAGGTTTTTCCATCAAGGGTAAAGTTACCTTTTGCAATCCGATTGGCATATCTGCCTACCAAGCAACCGAAATAAGGATTGCCCTTTTGCAAGTAACCGCTCAACGAATCAAAGCCAAGGATCACATCACCATCTTTGCCAGCTTTGTCTTTCGTAATAATTTTCGTGACGGTACCGCCATAATTCAAGATACTCACTTTCATTCCAGCAGGATTGGTAAGGGTGTATTCAGTAATGGTGGTCGAATCAATTTTTCCAAAGACAGTTTCGGAAATACTGAAAGCCGATGCAGATTTACCATCCTCGGCAGGTTGGTTTTTGCAAGCGATAACTGCTGCAAACAATAAAAACAACGTGATTTTTTTCATAAAGACCAATCGTTTTGCCCAGAGTTTTTACAGGGCGGTTAAAGAAAAAGCAGTTGATAAACTATTAACATTAAAGGAAGAAGCACTAAAAATTTACTGCCCATAATAACTATCCGGCCCATGCTTGCGTTCATAATGTTTTTGAATCAAGGCGGGTTTCAATAAAGGAGCTTTGGGGTTGATTTGCTCTGTAAGTAATGCCATCTGTGCAACAGATTCTAATACGGCACTGTTATAAACTGCTTTTGCCGCATTCTTTCCCCAAGTAAAAGGGGCATGATTGCCTACCAAAACCATTTCTACTTCTTGGTAATCCAACTGCTTTTCTTTAAAGCAATTCATGATTTGAAAACCTGTTTCATACTCATAATTCCCTTTGATCATTTCATCGCTCATGGGGGGTGCGCAGGGAATGTTCACGGTATTATGGTCGGCATGGGTTGTTCCAAAAATGGGAATATCTCTTTGTGCCTGTGCCCAAGCTGTGGCATAAGTGGAATGTGTATGCACGATACCACCTATTTTCTCCCAATGCTTGTAAAGTACAGCATGGGTTTTTGTATCGGAGGAAGGACGAAGATTGCCAAAAACCGTGTTGCCATCAAAATCAACAATCACCATTTTTTCTGGCGATAAATCTTCATAAGGCACACCGCTTGGTTTAATGGCAAAGACACCCAAACTTCTATCTACTGCACTCACATTTCCAAAGGTGAAAAGCACTAAGCCTAACTTAGGCAATTGCATATTTGCTTCGTAAGCTTCTTGTTGAATGTGGAGGTATTTATTCATCATGATTTGTATTTATAGAGACTGTTCAATAAAATTTCCAAGTGCAATGTATTGTAGATAACGTGCTGCATAAATCGGCACAAGAGTAGGATTGGGATGATATTCTGCATCAAAACCTTGCCCCATTGCCTGCATGGCATCTTCTACTTTTGGATAAATGTCCGCTACTGTTGCAGCAAACATGGCCGCTCCCAAAGCACAAGTTTGTTCGCTTTTATGAATTTTGATCGGCATGTTCATTACATCGGCCATCATTTGCATGATAAACGGAGATTTCTTAGCAACGCCTCCTAAACCAATCAATCCTTTTACTGGAATGCCTTCTTCAATAAATCTGTCAACTATTCTTTTTGCACCAAAGCAAGTGGCTTCTACCAAGGCACGGAACATTTTCGGTGCGTCTGTTCCCAAACTCAATCCTGTGAAAGCACCTTTCAATGCTTGGTTGGCATCTGGTGTGCGCCTTCCGTTTTGCCAATCGATAGCTAATTCAAGTGTATCTGTTAATGGTATTGAAGCAGCTTGTTTGCTTAGGGTGGCAATTAAGTTTTGGGATATTTCTTCTTTCAAAGCTTGTGCTGTTGCTTCATCAACCAAAGTAGTAGTATTCAATAATTGATCTGCTGAATACATCAATACCGATTTCAACCAAGCATAGGCATCACCAAAAGCAGATTGGCCAGCTTCCAAACCATACAAACCCGGAATAACCGAACCCGGCACTTGTCCGCATATCCCTTTTACCAATTTTCCTGCTACATCTTCTTTTGGTGCAACCAGTATATCGCAAGTGGAAGTGCCCATCACCTTGCTCAAATAATAAGGTTCTATTTGTCCACCCACGGCACCCACATGTGCATCAAAAGCACCTACGCCTATCACTACATCTTCTGGCAAGCCTAATTTCTCTGCCCATTCTTTAGAAATGGTTCCTGCGGCTTCTGATGCAGTAGCTGTTTCTGTAAATAATTTATGAATAAACCCATCCAATAATGAGTCGAGGGAAGCAAAGAAATCATTGGGCGGCAATCCTTCAAATTCTGTAGCCCACAAGGCTTTATGTCCTGCACTACAAACACCTCTTTTTAATTGAGCAACATCCTTTCCGCCTGTTAATAAATAAGGTATCCAATCGCAATGTTCTACCCAGGAAGCAGTTGCATTTCTTACTGCTTCATCTTCTCTTAACACATGTAGCAACTTAGCCCAAAACCATTCGGAAGAATAAATGCCCCCTACATATTGCAAGTAATTGGTAGGAAATTTGGTTGCGTGATGATTGATTTCAGCAGCCTCTTTTACCGATGTGTGGTCTTTCCACAAAACAAACATAGCATTGGGGTTTTCAGCAAACTCAGGCAACAAGGCTAATGGAGTTCCCTGTACATCAACAGCCACGGGCGTAGAACCTGTTGTGTCAATGGAAATTCCTTTTACCGCTGACGCCACATCAGCGCCTGCTTTTGCCAGACAGGCTTTGATACTTGCTTCTACACCTTCCACATAGTCTAGTGGGTGTTGACGAAATTGGTTGTTAGCAGTATTGCAATACAATCCTTTTTTCCAACGGGGATAGTAAAACACCGAGGCGGCAACCTCTTCTCCAGTAAGGGCACTTACTACTATAGACCTAACTGAATCTGTTCCATAATCTACACCTATAACAAACGATTTATTTTCTTTCATTCAGCAATTTATTACTTTAAGGGGGTAAATGTAAACGACTCCAACTAAATAAGTGTAGTTTGTACATTTATTTTTTTTTGGCTTATTCTCTCTGAGAATTGAGGTTGACATTTTGTTTCAGAAGATGCTGTAATTTTATTGGAGATGGCATTTTTTTAGTTGTTTCACAAATATCAACACTAACAATTGGTTTAAGGAGTTCAGATGGTTATTTTTGTCGCATGTCAACATTCTCTTTTTCAGAACAGACCAATTTTTATAGAGGTAAAGTACGCGATGTATATACAATCGCTAACCGTTTTTTGGTTATGATAGCAAGTGATCGGATTTCAGCGTTTGATGTGATTTTGCCTAAAACAATTCCCTCTAAAGGACAAGTACTCAATCAAATTGCCGCTTATATGTTAAAGGGGGTTACGGATATTTGTCCGAATTGGCTGTTATCAACTCCAGCACCAAATGTTTCCATTGGTAAACTTTGTAAACCCTATAAAATAGAGATGGTAGTAAGGGGAAACTTAACTGGTCATGCATGGAGGGAATATTCAAGTGGAAAAAGATTGCTTTGCGGAATTAAAATGCCAGATGGATTAAAAGAAAACGATTTTTTTCCAACTCCAATTATTACACCTACTACCAAGGCTTCAGAGGGACATGATCTAGACATAAGTAAAGATGCCATTCTTGAGCAAGGTTTAGTAAATAAACAAGAATGGAATGAATTAGAAGCCTATGCCCTTGCTTTATTTGCGAGAGGGAATCAAATTGCACAGAAACGTGGACTGATACTTGCAGATACTAAATATGAATTCGGAAAAATTGGTGACGATATTTATTTGATGGATGAAGTACACACACCAGATAGTTCTAGATACTTTTATTCCGACGGTTTTGAAAATAGACAAATGAATGGGGAGAAGCAAAAACAGTTGAGTAAAGAATTTGTAAGAGAATGGCTCATTGGGAATAATTTTATGGGACAAGTAAACCAGCAAGTACCAGAAATGAGTGATGCTTGGATTGAGGCAATTAGTCAACGATATATTGAGTTGTATGAAATCTTGATTGGAGAAAAATTTGAAAAAACCAATTTATCCGACACTGAAATGGTTTTATCGATAGAAAATGAATTAAGGAACTTGGATGTTTTAAAATAAGCAGTTATATCATTGGCATTTTAACGCTTACTTTTCTAGTTTTAATTTTTTAAAGCAGCGTTAATCTTTCCAAGCACATCTGTTAAACCAATCTCAATTAAGTAGTCCCTAATTGATTTATTCGCTATTTTAATTGAAATAGGTCTTTATAATTTCAAAATCTTAGCATTTTTTCAAGAAATTATTAAGATGAAAGTAATTTTAAATTACTATTGTGCTTCTATAACATTAAATGTTTTTTAAACTGGACAAATAATTTTTTCAATACCATAAATTTTAGTAATTCTGGAAACGGTAAAAACTACTCCTAATAATTCAAACAATTTGCGAACCATTATCTATAAGGGTAATTGGTATGGAAAAAAACGTAAGGTTAATAAAGACAAAAAAAGAACGTGCTTAATTGTAAATCCTGACACGCTTTCAAAATTGCTTATAAGAAAACCGCTTTTTACAAAGGCATTTGCTTATAATTTCTGGAGTGGGTCGGTAGATATTTCTTTAATCAAATACCTAAAGAAAAACGAGTACGATTTTGTTGTTATTGACAAATGGGTAGGAGAGAAGATACTAAACCAATTCCTTGGACTTGCTCAATTTTACGATATCCCCTCTGACTCTATAAAAAATATTGTTGAATTTTATGAGAAAACAACCCATTGCTTTCCTATGATTCATACCGACATGAATGACGAGAACCTGCACTCCGTAATTGAAAAACCATCAAAAAAATTGTTGTTCCTTAAAAGATTAATGGATGTTTCAGTCTCACTGTTGTCTTTTCCAATAGTATTTCCTCTTGTTAGTATTGCCTGTATTCTTACAAAATTAACTTCAAAAGGACCTGCTATTTTCACCCAACAAAGGGTTGGCCTGAACGGGAAAATCTTTACAATTATTAAAATCAGAACCATGATTTACAACCCGGAAGGTTATCAGGTTCATACAATAAAAGGTGATAAGCGTATTACCAAATTGGGTAAGTTTTTACGCAAAACAAAGATTGACGAATTACCCCAGCTTTGGAATGTATTAAAAGGCGAAATGAGTCTTATTGGGCCTAGACCGGAAAGAGGTGATATTGTTGATAAATGGGCGAATGAAAATAATTTTTATTCCCTTAGACATATAGTAAAACCGGGTATTACAGGTTGGGCACAGGTTAATAATCCCACTGCAACTCCTGAGGAAAGTCTTGAAAAATTGGAATATGACTTGTATTACATAAACCATTTGTCCCTAAAGCTTGAATTTAAAATTTTAATGAAAACGGTGGGTGTGATATCCTCGCTTGAAAGTTTATAAAAGTTGGAATTCCTCCTCTTCAAAGTAAATGTCCATTTCTGCCAGTCTTTCCAATACTGGTACGTAGATAGCTTGAATAGTGGGAATAAACAATCCTTCAAGATTCAATTTGTTTTTAGTAATCAGTTCGGCAGCAATACCAAGAGGCAAACCAACTGTTTTTGCCATCGCTGTCATTGTATCAGATACTCCTTTTAAGACCAAAGAAGCGTCAGAAGCAAAAACATTTTTACCTACTGAATAGGTTATTTCGTGGTGCATCACAACCAAATCTTTATCACCTGATCCTAACGGCAACCGTTTTTCCAAAGCCAGTTGCAAGCAATCTGCTGGGGTACATTTATCAGTTTTAAATCTTGTTTCGTTTTGTTTAAATAGATATTCGTATTGATTTTTAAAAATGGAATCACTTATAAATGTTGCTAGTATTTTGCTTTTGTTAGTTTGCTCAATTACAGTGTTGATAAATGTTTCAATAGTTTGGTTTGCAGTTTCATAAGCAACTGTTCTTTCCGTTAACCCCAATTCCACCAAATTTTGCCAGCCAATACAGAAATTGGGGTATCGTAAGGTTGTTCTTATAAAAGTGTGACAACTATTTTCTAAGTTGTATTTATATAGGTAAGAAAGACTATCCCTGTTTGCATAGCATTCCAATTTGCCAACTTTTGGTACAATAATGGTTTTAAAATTACTAAAGATATTTTGATAGGATACCTCATTTATAATGTTTTCAGCAAGATAAAGTGCACCATCTTTTCCAGCATTTACTATATTTTTTGGATTCCAACTGATTTTATAATGCCATGGATTATTGTCAGATTCTGGTGCAATTAGTCCGCCACAGTGCGATTGAAACGATTTGATAATTCCTCCTTTTGCTTGGATATTATTTATCATTCTCATGGCGCTCATATGGTCTATGCCAGGATCTAAACCCATTTCGTATAAAAAGCATATCCCAGCTTCTTTTACTTGAGTTGATAATAATTGGGTTCTTTCATCTAAATAAGACGCTGTAAGTAGATGCTTTTTTAGCCTTAAACAAGACAGTGCCAATAAATAATGCAAATCAGGTGGCATTAAAGAGATAACAACATTGCTTTGGCTAATCAATTTTTCACGAGCATCCTCGTTAGTTATGTCTATTTGAAATGCTTCAATAGGGGAGTTGTCTCTACATTTTTGGAGGATAGATTCCATTTCATAGTCAGCAACTAATATTCGGTAATCTTCCTTAATGGCTAAGGACTCTAAAAAATGAATCAGATAAGCAGATGATTTGCCAGCACCAAAAAGTAAAATACATTTCATTCCAAAATTGTTTATTTATAGTTAGTGTTATCAAAAATATGCAGCGTTAAATATTGGACTCCTAAATGTTTTTAATCTTAATTCTGGGATTTAGTCCACCCTAATGATTTTTGGATCATTCAGTTTTTTTAATTTTTAGAAGGTAAAAAAAGCTACAAACCTCATAAGCCGGATTCTGTTTCTAAACTATCATTTATCTGCGATAAACATTACTGTTTACCTGTTGCTGCCTACCCTGAAACATCGAACGAGCCGCTCTCAATCGTTTCTATACGTGGCATTACAGTACCTAAGGTTTACCCAATGCATCTATTACTATATACACTCGCTTACGCGTTTTCACCATCGCTAATATAATTAGCAGTTATTTTCTGTGGCACTAGCTCTACTTTACTAATGGTAAAGCGCCGGCTCTTCACCGGTAGGTTGCTCTTTACTGTCCAGACTTTCCTCCCCTGTATTTTATCAATTGCAAAGGCGATAGTTCGGGTTTGTAGCGGCGGTGAATGTAGGGGAGTTTTTTGTTTGACAATCAAACAGGATTATCATATAAAGTTTTAAATGAGAAAGAGCGTTGATTTGAATTTCTACAATTAATTTCAGCAAGTATATCGGCAAAAAAATGGTTACTTCTCTAATTGTAATTGTTGGGATACTCCCTTTGCCCACAATATAATTAATGCTACTTTGTTCGTTTCTTACTTTTTGTACACTATTATTGTCACTGCCTTTTTTAAATCTGAATCTAAAAATTGAATAAAAGATGATTTTTTTGGTAAAAATGCTGAATGACACAGGCCAAACTCTTATTTACAACCATTTTAGTCCTCTTTTAGAGGTAGTTTTCAATAAATTTCTACCTATGCCCCTTTTTTGAGGGGTGTACCACAAAAATTTGGAAGATTATTTTTGTAAAAATTGAAAGAAATGAACAATAAATATTTTAGTGGAATCATGAAAAAGTCAACCCTTTTTACCTGTTTACTTTTGGTGGTAATTGGTGCGTGTAAAAAAGAGTCCCTTTCCTCTAGTAGCGACAATACTACAAACACCGATACCAAATTTGCCAACATTGCCGTTACCAACAATTTCAGTTGGAGCAACGACCGTAACCTAACCTTCAATTTCGATGGTGCGCCTGAATCGGCTTATCCAGCAATCCTAAAAGTTTCTGGTAGTGATGGTAGCATCATTTACCAAAAACTACAAAAAGGTGATGAAGATTTTTCCACCTCTTTTAAAGTGCCTGCTAACTATGAAACCTTAGATGTTCAGTTTGGCGCAACCAAAAAAACATTCAGTGTTAAATCTGGCATTATCACCATGAACTTAAACTAGTCATTTGCGATAGCAAATCTTACTTTTCAACCACTTTTTTATAACAACTTATCTTACCCAGTGATGAAAAAAAATATTGTAATCAATTTTTTGGGGATGGCAATTGCCACTTTTTTTTCGGCCTCTCTTTTGGCGCAAAGCCCCACAGCACCCGCACTCGGCTTTAATGTATTTGTAAAGAACGGAGGTTCGTTTTACAGCAGCGAAACCGAAGGTCCCGTGGCAATTGGTGGTGATTTAACGATTGGCGGTAGCTATGCAGTAAGCGCCCACAATAAATTCTCTTACAAGCTCAATAACATCAACATCGGCTTGCTTGTGGCAGGTAAAGTAAATTACAGGGGCGGCAGCAGTTTTCAAGTACTCAATAATGGTTATGTACTTATTGGTAACCAAAACGGTTCCAAAGCTTGGTACAAAGACCCGAACAACGCTTTTTCACCCATCCGAATCACGCCTGGTTCAGATTATAACGGTGCACCAAACATTGCCTTGTCTGCCAATTCTTCTAACCTTGGCGTGAGTGCAACTGTTAATCCTATTTTCCAAGCAAGTCCAATTAATTTTTCAGATGCCTTCACCAAATTGCAAGCAAACGCGACTGCAATTAGCGGCCTAACAGATAATGCACTTATTTACAACTCTCCCAATCAAGGCGTTAGTCCAATTGCGCACAAGAATATTCCAAGTAATACACAGATTTATATCAAAACCCTTTCTCTTGGCGTTACTACCTTAAACATTGCTGGAGCTGATTTGAATAATTTCCAGAGCTTGACTTTTTCTGGACAAAAGCCAGATGCTACACACCTATTAGTGATTAATGTAAATGCGCCAGGTTCTTACACTTGGAATGCATGCAACAACGGTGGTATCGGCGGCACCGAGGCAGCGTATATTCTTTACAACTTTTACAATACTACTTCACTCAACATTGGCGGCTACGGCTCCATTGAAGGAACCGTATTTGCACCTTTTGCCGATATTTCAAAATCCTCGAACAACTCAAATGTTGAAGGTCAAGTAATTGGACAATCATACATCCAAACTGCTGGTGGCGAAATTCATTCCTACAATTTTAATAGCACTGTTATTTCAGGTATTTCCGCACCTACCACACTCCCTACAGCCTTAAGTTTTGATTATGTTGATTTAACCACCATTAGTTCAAAATGGACTAATGGAAATGGTAGTAACCGTGTTGTTATTGTAAGTAAATCTCCGATAACCACTTTACCAACTAATGGTAAAGCATACACAGCTAATACAAGTTTTGGTGTAGGCGATGCAGTAGCTGGCGGTTTTGTTGTGTATAATGGAACTGGTAGTAATGTAGTGGTGACAAATTTGACCCCCAACCAATTGTATTACTTTGCAGTAGTAGAATACAACGGCACAGGAGCAAACATAATTTATGCAACAGGTTCGCTTACGGGTTCTGCTACCACACTTGCCGATAGCGATTCAGATGGTGTGGCAGATATTAACGATGCATATCCAAATGATGCATCAAGGGCTTTCAATAATTATTATCCTTCCGCTGGTTTCGGTACTTATATGTTTGAGGATAATTGGCCTGGTACTGGTGATTATGATTTTAATGATGTGGTGATGAGTTATCGTTACAACACTGTTACCAATGCAGCAAATAAAGTGGTTGAACTAAAAGCAACATTAGTAACTAGAGCTGTGGGCGCATCTTTCAAAAATGGTTTTGGCATCCAACTCGATAATCTTGCACCATCACTAGTCACCAAAGTTGGGGGTGTAAAAACTGCGGCAACTTCTTGGTTAGCGGTTGATGCAAACGGCACAGAAGCCAACCAAACCTTTGCGAATGTGGTTGTGATTGACAATATCTCCAGAATATTACCTCCTTCAAGCGACGGATTTGTAAACACCGTTGTAGGTACCAAGGTAATAAATGCGGACACCACTAACGTAACCATCGGTTTTGTAGCAGACAAGGTAAATACAAATGATTTTGCAATCAATCCTTATTTGATTATCAACGATAACAGAAGTCGTGAACTGCATTTTGCCAACCGCTTGCCTACCAGTAAAGCTGATAAAGCGTACTTTGGAACAGCAGACGATAAAACCTCACCTGCAAGTGGTTTTTACTACAAAAACGCTAAGAATATTCCTTGGGCATTAGATATTCCAGCTTTTGTACCCTATGCAATTGAAGGAAAAGACATTACCACCGCCTACCTCAACCTAGTAAACTGGGCACAAAGCAATGGCGGTGCAAATGCAGATTGGTATTTAGACAAATCAGGGAATAGAAATACAACCAATTTGTTCTCCAAATAACATTATTAATTCCTCTTTCTTTTTAAAAAAAGGCTGCCATCTTAATTGATGGCAGCCTTTTTATTTTTTAAATGTTCGAGATGGTAATTGGTTTTATAGAGTGCAAGTCCAGATTTACTTTTCGTTGGTGATTTTAAAACCATTTACCCATTCAATTATCTCAAAAAAGTAGCCATCATTTTGTTGATTGAAATCATTTTACATTTTTTCTGAAACAGCAATTAATGTAACATGGATTGTTACATTAATGTCTGTTACAATTATTTTTGTAACAGCAATAATTGTAACAGAGTTGTTACAGACATATCTGTTACAATTATTTTTGTAACAGCAAAAATTGTAACAGTGTTGTTACAGAAATATCTGGTACAAATTTTTTTGTAACAGAAAATGTTGTAAAAAGTGTTTTGAAGAATGTTTGTTACAATTTTTTTGCAACAGGAAAATTGCAAATGCCCTAGTTTTTTTTAAAAAAATTTCTTCTGAATTAATGCTAATGGTATTTGAGATGAAGGAGCAAAGTAGAGAACCAGATGTGTTTTTTAGTGAATTAAATGGACGAAATACCCATAAAAAAATAACCCGAAGCCAAAATAGAGGCTTCGGGTTATTTTTTTATTTAAAAACTGTTGTGGATTATTTGTACATAATCTCATAATATTCATCAGCCATGCGGTTACTTTCAAATTGAAAGCGTACATCTTTCATTCCATTTTTAACCAGCTTCTTCCAATCGGCTGGTTTATCATAGTAAGTGGGCAAAATTTCTTTTTCTAAAATTTCATACAACTTGTTCAGGTCATATTCATCTTGATCATGAACACTCATGTTGTGATAGTCAGCTTTTGGCACTACAAACCCGTTTACACCATGTTGTACAAATTCTGGTATCCAGCCATCATCGGTACTAAAATTCACTGCACCATTCATGGCTGCCGTCATACCGCTTGTTCCGCTAGCTTCTCTTGGAACTCTAGGGTTGTTCAACCAAATATCAGCAGATTCTTTCAGGCGCTTACTCAATGACAATTCGTAACCAATAAGCACCGCTACATTTTTATATTTCTTACTCAAATACACCAAATTATTGAAAGTGCCAATGGCAGGATAATCAAATGGATATGGCTTACCCGCCCAAATAATTTGTACTGGATATTGGGTATTGTTTAATAATCGTTCAAATCTTTCTAGGTTATAGGTAAGCATGTCTGCGCGTTTATAACCAGCAAAACGCCTTGCCCATACAATCGTTAGAACATTGGGGTCAAATATTTTTCCAGTTTGATCCGAAACAATTTCAAAGGCTCGTTTTTTTAGATAATGTTTTCTGTCATCAAATGCCTTTTCGTCATTTTCATCATCGTAACGATATAGGTGTTTGTCTGCCCAATAAGTCCAGTTTTGTGCGTTTGTAATATCTGTTATCTCACAAATACCTTCGTATTTACCCCACATTTCCCTAGACACTACGCCATGTAATTTTGAAACACCATTTGCTTTTCTTGCAAAACGAAGTGCTACCAAAGAATGATTTAGCAAATCATCTGTTGTGCCAGTAAGTCGGCGTACTTCATCAATGCTCAATCCACAGAAATAGCCCATTTTATGGCATAGGTAAATATCGTGTTTTTCGTTACCTGCTTCCTCTGGTGTGTGTGTGGTAAATACTAATTTTTCTCTAAGTTTATGTACGCTTTTAAACTTATTCAAGAGATAAAATGCGGAAGAAATACCATGCGCTTCATTCAAATGATATACATCGGGGTTAAAACCAATTTCGTCCATCAACTTAGCGCCACCCACGCCTAAAAGAATAAACTGAGCAATTTTGGTAGCAACGTTTGCATCATATAGCCTATGACAAATAGTTTGGGAAACGTAGTCATTTTCGGGTAAATCAGTACTCAATAAAAATAAAGGCACTGTATTAAAAGTATCTGGTGCTAAATACCAAGCTTTTACCCAAACAGGAGCGTCATGAATTAAGATCTGATACTTGAAGCCTGTGTCTTCTAAAAAAGAATAATTTTTTTCTAGCCAAGCTGGTTGCAGTGTTTGATCTTGGTTACGGGTTTGGTCGTAATACCCATATTTCCATAAAATACCAATGCCCACCATGTTTTGTTTTAACTCATAAGCACTTCTCAGGTGCGAACCGGATAAAAAGCCCAGACCACCACTGTAAATTTTCAATGGTTGATGAACGGCAAATTCCATAGAAAAATAAGCTGCCTTTTTCGCATATTTTTCATTTACCTCGTAGGGAACCTCAAAATTTCTAAAGTCCATAGTTTGAATTGATGTTAAAGAATGTTCGCAAAATAGGGTTATTTAATCAAAGTGTACTTTTTACACATTAAGCCCGTGTAGAAAAGTAAATATGCTTCAAATACCGTCAAGTTGGGCAAGATAAGCCCCAGATAACTAAAAATACATGACAAGGGTTATTGTAGAAATTAGGAGTAGTCGGCAGACACCCAAAAGACTGAATACTGTGGAGAAAATCAATTCAGTATTTTACTATTGGCATCGATGCACTTTTTTGCCTACAGCTTAGGAACTAATACTTACAACTTCCTCAGCACCAATTACCCAACAATATTCCTGTGGCCACCGCAGCGTTTAAACTTTCTGCTTGACCAATTTTGGGAATGGTAATTGGGTTTGAAATAAACGGTAGTAGGGTAGGGCTTATACCCCTGCCTTCATTACCAATTAATAGGATTCCTTCTTTAGGTTTTGCAATCATTTTCATGTTCATTCCTTTTAACATTGCACCAAATACAGCAACTTTTGCTTCTGAAAGCATTGTTTCAATTGGCAAATAATAGACAGAAACCCGCAAAAAACTTCCCATGGTTGCTTGAATAACTTTTGGATTGTACAATTCAACTGTGTCGGAACTACAAACAATCTGTTGAATGCCAAACCAATCTGCGATTCTAATAATAGTACCCAGATTTCCTGGATCTTGGATTCCGTCGAGTACCAGAGTAATATTATTCTGGAAAACAGGTGGTTCGTTAGGGTAATTTTGATGTACAATTGCCAGAACTTGGTTGGGAGTCTGCAATTGAGATATTTGTTGTAATTCGCTTTCTGTTACTATTGAAATAACTGGTTGTAATGACCTGTGTTGCGAAGCCCAAACTTCCGTTGCGTAGATTTTTTTTATCTGATAATCGGTTTGAATGATTTCTTCCACCAACTTTACGCCTTCGGCAAGGAATAATCCCGTTTCGTACCGAACTTTTTTTTGTTGAAGGGACTGAACGAATTTTGACTCACTTTTACTTATCATATTGTATGTTTAGATACTGTAAAAAGCTTTCCTTATTTGCTTTAACACAGTGGCTTATTGTGCTATTGTTATTTAGCGGGAGCTTAGTCAGTTGTTCCATAAAAAATTATCCGGCTAATAAACCATTTGTTTTTGAAAACAAGATAACAATTAGAGGTAGCATCAAAAGCAGTGAAAGAAAAAGACTGTCTGAAGAATTATCCAATTATTGGGATGACAGCCTTAAAGCAAATAGACTACAGCAGTTTGGTTTTTTATACCAATTACGCAACCCCCCTGTTTTTGAAGCTGGCAATTTACAGCGTACAAAGAACTTTATGAATGCTTATTTAAACTCTCAGGGATATTATTATGCTCAATTAACTCCATCACACAAGATCAAAAAGTACAAAAATCAGCAAAGGGTAACGGTATCGATGGACATTGTTTTAGGAAAAAGTATTCGTATTGATTCAGTGGGTTACAACATGTTTGATACAACAGTTCTTCCATTAGACTCCACTTTGCAAAAATTAACCTTACAACAAAGCGCTGCTTCTTTGGTAAAAAAAGGCAGCCCTTACACCAAGCAAAATATCAATAGTGAATTAGAGCGATTATTATCATGGTATCACCAAAATGGTTATTATCGATTTACCAAGGAGGATATGTATGTGTTGGTCGATACACTTGACGCACGATTACTAACATTAACGTTAGATCCGTTTAAACAAGCAGAGCTGATTGCCGAAGCCGATAAAAGGCGAAAGGAAAACCCAGCTTGGAATATCACATTTATGCGAAAAATGGGTAAAAATCCATTTGCGCTACAACAATATTATACGGGGCATATTTATTATTTCCCCGACATTAAAAATCCTTTTTACACGCCAGATTCTATAATCAACCAAATTGGTTACCTGAAAAAAGCAAGCCGCCCAGGAATGACAATGTATTATTCTGGGGTCAAGTTTAGGTTTCGTCCGTTGAGAGAACATACTTATCTCACCAATGGTACACTTTATAATGAGGATGGATATTACAAGACCATCAATAGATTAACACAAATGGGTACTTGGAAACAAGTGGACATAAAACCAGTAATTAGAGGAAAGGATAGTATTGACTTGTATGTTTTTATGGTGCAAGAAAAAAAACAGGGGTTTACGATCGATCAAGAATTTAGTAGAAATACTGGGGATATAGGCTCAGGCAATCTGTTGGGTTTAGCCACTAATTTTAGTTACAAAAACAGAAACATTTGGCGTCAAGCAATTCAATCGCTCACGACTCTAAGGTTTGGAGTAGAATTAAATATTGATAAACAAGCAGCCAATAGCCTAAACCAGTCCCTTTTGCAAACAACGCAAGTGAGTTTAAGCCATACCTACATTTTCCCAAGGTTAATACAGCCCTTTAAAAATTGGAAAGCATTTAATGAATTGGAAAATAAACGTACGTTATTTACTTTAGCAGGAGGCTACACCGATCGTAAAAATTTATATCGGCTCAGATCGTTAGTAACCAATTGGGGGTATGAATTTAGCAAGGGTGAAAATAATTGGTTATTTAAGCCCATCAATGTAGAGTTATACAAAGTAGATAGTTTACAAGGATTGGATACTTTGTTTAAAACCAACCCATTTTTAAGGAATTCTTTCAGGGATGGAAAAGTAGCCGGCGTTTCGGTTTCTTACAGCAGAACTTTTAATAGTAAGCACCATCCAAATAAAAGTCATTATATCCGATTGGGTTATGAAGAAAGTGGACTATTGATAAATCAAATTTTAGGTGGTATTGATAATGTTTTTGAGTACAATAAGATAGAGGCCGAATATAGATTCATCAGGAAATATGCTAAAGATGAGTTTGCATCCAGGTTTTTTACGGGTATTGGTTTTCACAACAGCTCCACATTGCCAGTTTTTAAACAGTATTTCATGGGTGGTCCAAATAGTATGCGTGCATGGACATTGCGACAAATCGGCCTTGGGTCTTCCTTAAGTTCGGATACTACCAAAAGCGGTTATACTGATAGGTTTGGTGATTTCACAATTGAAACCAATTTCGAGTATCGATTTCCAATAGGAAGTATTGCGGGGGTAAAAATTGGGAGTGCTTTGTTCAGTGACATTGGCAATGTCTGGAATCTAAAGAATAATCAAGACGATCCTGATGCTTCCTTTCAGCTAAAACGAATAATCAAGGATTTAGCTATTGGAGTAGGCACGGGTGTCCGGGTTGATTTTTCTTACTTTCTAATTAGAATTGATGTTGCCTACAAAATGAAAGACCCTGCTAGACTTGCGTACAATGGTTGGGTATCTCCATCAGATTTTGAGTGGACAAGCACCAGATCCAATGGTGTAAAAATTAGGAATTACGCCATACAACTAGGGATTGGTTTACCCTTTTAGGGGGTTTGATTTAAAAGAGCAATTTCAGTTTGAATACGCTTAAAATGAGTTTAATTTTAATTATTTTTAAATAGTGGCAAAATTATTTTAGTTGATAAATTTTAGAATGCTCCCAGCTTGTATATAGTGTTTATTTTTAAAACACGGGGTGTCTAAAATTGTATAAAATGAATTCTCATTTTTTTCTAAAAGACAAAATAGAGCAGTAGTAAAGACATATTTAGCGGACTTTTTAGGTGTAATTTACTTTGTAAATTATAAATATGCATAAGCCGATATTACTAAACGGCTATTTTCGTAAAAAAACAGTCATTGTTGTCACAGCCATCAGTAGCAATCGTTATTTTAAATTATAATGGGAGAGACCACCTCAATAATTTTCTTCCATCAGTTTTAAAAAGTACTTATCAAAATAAGCGCATTATTGTAGCAGATAATGCATCTACCGACGATTCTTTAGAAGTAGTTGCCAATTTTTTTCCCGAAGTTGAAATTCTAAAGCATAGCAAGAATGAAGGTTTTGCAGGGGGGTATAACTGGGCTTTGAAATTAGTGGAAAGTGATTATTATGTTTTGCTCAATTCAGATGTAAAAGTTACAGAAGGTTGGATTGAACCAATCATTGATCAAATGGAAAGTGATAGGTCGATTGCCGCTTGTCAGCCCAAATTATTATCTTATTATCAACCAAATTTGTTAGAGTATGCCGGTGCGGCTGGGGGGTGGATAGATATATTGGGATATCCATTTTCAAGAGGGAGGGTTTTTGATGTACTTGAAATAGACAGCCACCAATATCAAGATACCCAACCTATTTTTTGGGCCAGTGGAGCAGCGATGTTTGTTAGAAGTCATTTATTTAAAGCTGCTGGTGGATTTGATGCATCATTTTTTGCCCACCAAGAAGAAATTGATTTATGTTGGAGGATGCAATTATTGGGGTATAAAATTGTAGTTTGCCCAGCTTCAGTGGTTTACCATGTAGGTGCTGGAACATTACCAAGGGGAGGTAGGAAAGTATATCTAAACTTTAGAAACAATTTATTAATGCTTTCTAAGAATCTAATAGTAAGGGAGAAATTAATAATCATTCCATTCCGATTTATTTTGGACGCAATTTCTGCATGGAAAGGGTTACTGCATGGTGATCGAGATTTCTTTTTAGCGATTAGCAAAGCACATTTTGCTGTATTGGGAATTTGGTTGAGGGGCTACAAAACCCATAGTTTTCCGAAAAAACCACTCAAGTCGCTATCTGGTGTTTTTTGCGGAAGTGTAGTATTTCAATACTTTATTAGAAACAAAAAGTACTTTTCACAGATTGTGAATAAATAATCTCAGAAAAATTTGACTCAATGTTCATTAGTATTAGCTTACCACCTATTTTTGTCCCGCAATTGAAAATATTATGAGTCATTCGGTACATGAACAAGAGGTTAATGAAAAAGACCTCACTAAAGATTGGGTTAGTTCTTCTAAGTTCTTTTTTTACTTGACAGTCTTCAGTGTTTTATCGTTAATTTTCGGAAGCTGTTTTAATCTTTACAAGCATAGCTACAAAGGAAAACCTGATGTAGAAGTTCAAGGAAGCAGTAAGTTCAAGCCTGAATATAAATAGGAATCGAAAAAAAATTTGGTTGGAAAGTGAAAGTCCCTATATTTGCACTCCAACCATAAAAAATAGGTAAGCGAAAGTAGCTCATTTGGTAGAGCACGACCTTGCCAAGGTCGGGGTGGCCAGTTCGAGCCTGGTCTTTCGCTCACAAAAATTCCATCATAAAATGATGGAATTTTTTTTCAGCCTTGGTGGTGGAACTGGTAGACACGCAGGACTTAAAATCCTGTCTTCAGCAACGGAGGTGCGGGTTCGATTCCCGCCTGAGGCACAAAAAGCCCGCAAGTTATTGCGGGCTTTTTTGTTTTCATTAATTAGCAAATTACTTCTCATTATTTTTTTGAATTTAAGCAGCAGTATTACTTTTTTAAATGAATTTGCTAGATGGTTGTGAGGGATTCTATTTAAAACTCATGTTTACATCTGCTTTATTGGCAAAAACTACTCTTTTAGCCTTGTTTATTGCCCAAATTATACCAAAGCGGGTTTTGTAATAAAATTTTCACTTGTCCTGTAAATTTATGTATACGTTTTGTTTCGTCAGGTTTATTTGGGGGATTCAAAAGCATTTATAGATTTTGGTTGTTCTTTTTTGGCCTCCTTTTTTTATGTGTTTGCGTCCTCTTGGACTTTCTTGCTCTCCTCAGTTACTTTCTTGCTCTCCTCAGTTATTTTCTTGCTCTTCTCAGTTACTTTCTTGCTCTCCTCAGTTACTTTCTTGCTCTCCTCAGTTACTTTCTTGC
>JAIXOJ010000063.1 GCA_027486835.1 Chitinophagaceae bacterium | reverse complement strand
GGTTCTACTGGGAATTTAGTGTTGGATTTATTTAAACTTGCACTTATGACAGATAAGAGTTTATATAAAAGTCTTCTTTATTTGGACAATAAATGGGAAGTAACTTCTGTGGACGTTAATTTGGAGACGAGTATAGTGTTGGTTCATTTAGATTATCTACCCAATACAGGTCTTTGTCCATTCAGCCAAGAAGATTGCCGCATTTATGACTATGCCCCCGAACGCCGATGGCGGCATTTAGATACCATGCAATATCAAACATGGCTCGTTGCTCGATTGCCACGCGTAATTAATAGTGATGGTAAAGTAAGTACCATCAGTGTTCCATGGGCCGATTATTCGGACAGATATACTTTTCTGTTCTGTAGTGCTGTCATCCAACTGTTGCAGCTTACGCGTAATCAGACCAAGACAGCCGAATTTTTCAAGACCAGTTTTGATGTGGTTAACGCTATTATGCGAAAAGCGGTAGAGCGAGGCTTGGCAAGACGATCTGTTGATACAGAGATAAAAAGCATTGGTATAGATGAAAAATCGTTCCAAAGGGGACATCAATATTGCACCATAATAACGGATGCCACCAATAAAAGGATATTAGAAGTGGTGGCTGAAAGAACAAAAACGGCCGCAAAGGATGCCATCAATAAAGCATTGAGCGAGCAACAAAAACAGCAGTTAGAAGTTGTAACGGGGGATATGTGGGGACCCTATCAAAATGTAGTAAAAGAATGCCTGCCCAATGCAACTTACGTGCTTGATAAGTTTCATTTGATAAAATATCTAAATGAAGCAATAGATGAAACAAGGAGGAAAGAAGTAAAACAGAACCCTGTATTAAAGAATGCTAGGTTTGCATTGCTAAAGAACGAGCAGAATCTAACGGCTAAACAACGTTTGAAATTCAATTTAATAGCAAAAGAAAACTATCTGGTCTCACACGTTTGGAAAGCAAGGGAAAACTTCAAGGCGTTATTCGGGCAGCCAGATTTTGAACATGCAATTAAAATACTTTCCAACTGGTTCAACAGTTTGAGAGAGTTTACAATCGCACCATTACTGGCAATAAGGGAGATATTCTATAAGCATCAAATAGCCATTGCAAATTCTATTTGCCATAATCAAAGCAATGCCTTTGCAGAAAGGATGAACGGTAGCATACAGGAATTGAAAACAATTGCTAAGGGATTCAGAACTATTCAAAACTTCAGGACAGCTATTTTATTCCACTATGGAAAACTTGAATTGCTCCCAACACTAAATTCCCAGTAGAACCTTGTTTTTAAATAAGCGATTGTTTATTTGGCGATATTTCAAATTGCAATTATTACTTGAATCTAAGATGGATAAAGATGGTGCTGAAAATGCTATAAACAGCCAGTATACCACAGCCATGCCCCTCTCCGATGGGAAAGGGAACTCGATCGTAATACTGGAGTGTTTTACTGTACTGGGGCGCATTATTTTTCACTACTGTAAAATACCTCATAAAGTTGCTTTTCACTTTGATTCGTCTTCAGCTAACAACTAAAGCGTAGTATAATCACGAGAAACTCACCTATGCACCCTTTAAAAACTTCCTGAAAGTTTGAAACTTTCGGGAAGTTGATGCACCATATTCAACGATGGTGATTATTTAAAGTGTTGAATGAATGATAGCATCCTTTTGGTTTATAAAAATCTTGGGTTCATCTATATTTACCCTATTCACCCACCTACTTAGGTATCCATTTAATCTGGAACATCTGAGCGGTACTAGGGGTTAGTTTAAATCGATTATCGATGCGATGGCCTACTATCCAGAGGATTCTGTGTTGTGCATCCTCTAGTACCCATACCTTTTCTTTATCGGTGGGGGATAGCTTTTGATCTATGAAAAATTTACTGAGTTTTTTCTTTTTACTCATACCCAGCGGATAGAAATAATCACCTTGCTTCCATGGGCGAAGTAGTAGTGGCCATTGGATTAATTTGGCATCTAGCATGGCTATACATACATCGGTGCTGATGTGCTGGGGTTGATTGGGCGCTAATGACTCTGTTTTTATCTGGATGATTCCTTGGGGAAAAAGAAAGTTTGATTGCTGCTGTTCAATGAGTATGTGGGTGCTTTCTGCAATTGCCAAAATGGGTGTAATGATGAGCCAATTACGGTTTAGCATTATCCGATGTGTGGACGAGGCAATATAACTACCGTTGGAGGCATGAAGCAGCTTAAGCACTTCGTCGGTTTGTGTTGGGGCAAAGCCATAGTCTTTTACTATTTCGTAGGTGATTGTTTTGAGCGGCTGCTGCAATAATAGTTTTCTTGTGGGTATGTGTATTTCATTCCCTTTATACTCTAATAGTTTTTTCTTTATTGTTGCAATAGCATCCTGAAACACCATTTCCACTTCGGAAAAGCGTTGAATATTCTCCAATAAATTATCATCCACCTGTGGGTATATCTGCTTTAGCAACGGGATTACTTGATGCCGGAGATAATTGCGTGCGTATTTGTCCGAAGCATTGCTACTGTCTTCTACCCAGGTTAATCCTTTTTGTTGGGCATAGCTTAACAGTGCGGCACGTTTGGCAAACAATAGGGGACGTAGTATATAAGTTTGTTTGGGCAAAATGCCATGAAGTCCGCTGATGCCCGTACCTCTAAAAAAGTTAAGCAACAGGGTTTCTATGTTGTCGTCAGCATGGTGGGCAGTAAGCAGGAAACATTGGGTGATGCTGGGGTTGGGCAGCTTGCTTTTTGTGTCGGTAACCAATTGTTCAAACCATTGGTAGCGCAACTGCCTAGCAGCCAATTGAATAGATAGCTTGTGTTGCTGTGCATAAGTAGCTGTATTAAAAACTTGTAGGTGAAAAGGCTTGTTGTACTGCTTTGCTAGGTTACGTACAAACTGTTCATCGCGGGTACTTTCTTCTTCCCTGAGTTGGAAGTTGCAATGCGCAATGCTATAATTGAATCCAGCGTGTTGACATAAGTGTACCAATACGGTGCTATCAAGCCCACCACTAACCGCAATAATAAAATGTGCTGAGGGTATGGGTAAGCCGATGCGTTGATGAAAATGAGCAAGAAACTGTTGTAGCACAAGCAATCGCTGTAGGATAAATAGTTGATTAATAAAGGCAGCAAAAAGGACTTTCAAACTTTTTGGACAACCGCTTGAATGGGGTAAAAAACCGCCTGCTTTTTGCTAGTAGCAAAAGGCAGGCGGTGGTTGCTATTTATTGACCTTAGACCAAGTGTCTTTTAGGTTAACCGTTTGATTAAACACTAGCTTTTCAGGGGTACTTTCTTTGTCTATACAATAATACCCCTTGCGGATAAATTGGAATCTATCGCTTAAAGTAGCCTGTGCAAGGAAAGGCTCTGCAAAAGCTTGAGGGATGATTTTTAAAGAATCTTTATTGATATAATCTTTGAAATCGCCTTCTGCTGCTGCTACATTCTCCTCGGTAAAAAGACGATCGTAAATGCGCACTTCAACAGGCAGGGCATGTGCTGCACTAACCCAATGAAGGGTGCCCTTTACCACTACCCCACTGGTATCATTACCACTCTTGCTATTGGGCAAATAAGTGCAATTAAGTTGTGTGATATTGCCCGCTTCATCTTTAATTACCTCATTGCACTGAATGATATACGCACTTTTTAGACGTACCGATTGGCCAGGGGCAAGACGGAAATACTTTTTAGGAGCAACTTCCATGAAATCATCTCTTTCTATATAGAGTTCTTTAGTAAACGGTACCATTCTTTCACCTCCGTTAGGGTCTTCGGGGTTGTTTTCGCTTGGTAGGTCTTCCCCATCCCCTTCGTAGTTAGTAATAACGATTTTGAGGGGATCAAACACCACCATTCTTCTTTGTGCCACTTTATTGAGATGCTCACGCACACAAAATTCTAATAAGCCAAAATCAATCAGGTTTTCTCTTTTGGCAACACCTATTTTGTCACAGAACTCTCGCAAACTTTCTGGTGTAAATCCCCTGCGCCTCATGCCGCTGATGGTGGACATACGAGGGTCGTCCCATCCATTTACATGACCTTCGTTTACCAATTGTAGCAGTTTACGTTTGCTCATAACCGTATAAGTCATGTTTAAACGAGCAAACTCATATTGGTGGGAGGGGTAAATACCCAATTGCTCAATACACCAATCGTACATCGGACGATGGGGGATAAATTCTAGAGTACAAATTGAATGGGTAATATTTTCGATGGAATCACTTTGTCCATGCGCAAAATCATACATGGGGTAGATACACCAAGCATCCCCAGTGCGGTGGTGGTGCGCATGTTTAATGCGATAGATTATAGGGTCGCGCAAAAGCATATTAGGGCTGGCTAAATCTATTTTGGCCCGCAATACTTTTTGGCCATCTGCAAATTTGCCTGCCCGCATATCAGCAAACAACTGTAAATTTTCTTCTACACTGCGGCTTCGGTACACGTTAGGAACACCAGATACAGTAGGGGTACCTTTTTGGGCTGCAATTTCCTCGCTGGTGCTGTCGTCCACATAGGCCAGCCCTTTTGCAATGAGCTGAACGGCAAATTGATATAGTTGTTCAAAATAATCGGAGGCATACAGTTCTTTGGCCCATTGAAATCCAAGCCATTGAACATCGTCTTTAATGCTTTCTACATACTCGGTGTCTTCGGTTACAGGGTTGGTATCGTCAAACCGAAGATTGGTTTCTCCGCCATATTTTTTGGCCAGTCCAAAGTTTAAGCAAATACTTTTTGCATGACCAATATGCAAATAACCATTTGGTTCCGGCGGGAAACGGGTAAGAATTTGGGTGTGTTTACCACTTGCTAAGTCTGCTTCAATTATTTCTTCAATGAAATTTAGGCTTCTCTCTTCACTCATCAGTTATTATTTCTTTCTTATTAGGTTGAATACGCACAAATGTAAGCGTATGTTAGTAGGTAGTAGCGACTGGTGAGATATTATCTTTCTAATGAGGCTGTCAGGGGCTTGGGATAATTAAATTGGTACTCGTCTTTTATAGGTTAATGATTGAAGCAGTTATTGTAATGCCTCAAATAGTGATTGTAAAGGCTATTTCAGTCATTATAATGCCTCAAACAGCTATTGTAATGGCTAAAACAGTTATTATATTGCCTCATAAACAGCTATTGTAATGGTAAAATCAGTCATTATAATGCCTCAAACAGCTATTGTAATGGCTAAATCAGTCATTATAATGCCTCAAACAGCTATTGTAATGGCTATAACAACTATTGTAATGGCTAAAACGATTATTATAATGTCTCAAAGAGTCATTAATAGGCAACTCCTACCGTCTATAAATGCTGATTTTCTCCCTATACCAGCCTATACTTTGCGCATACTTTACTTGAAAAAACAATACCATGTTCTTTATAATTAATGCGCTATTATTTAATAACAAACGGGAATTTGATACACAATGACTTTTTCATTGCCATAATTTGACAATAAATGGATTGATGCTATTTACTGTAAGCTGAATTATTATTTTCGAGCACTAAATTTTTTTATACACATGAAACGTGTTTTACTTCTTTTCATACTGATTTCTATCCTATATAGTTGTACCAAGAAAGATAGCGGCATTCCAGCTAACAAAGTAATTGTGGATAGTACCAACCTCTACTTACCCAAAAAAATGGTTCGATACGATACGGCAGTCAAGTATGTTGGTTTTGATACGGTTGTCAACAATTTCACCTACAATAACCATAATCAATTATCCAAAATGGAAGTATATACATGCCATTATGATTCAACTTTACTAGGAACCACAGATACTTTTCAGTATTACTATAATTACAGAGACAGCCTGAAAACTAGTATGCCAACGTCCTATCGTTTTGTAGCTAAAATTGCAGGTATAGGGACGGCAAGTGATGAGTACCATTCATTAAATTATTTCTTTGGCGTTTTACTTGCTGATTCTGCCAAAACCAATATCCCTTTGTCTTATAGTATCGATACTAGGCATGTTTTCTACACTTATTCTGGCAATAGCGTGACTATGATGGCACCTAACACCTTATCAAAAGAAGGTAATAAAATGTATTTTTCAAATGATGGAACTATTCAAAAAGAAGAATACCTCAACGGAACAACTGTTGCAAAAACTACTACTTACTTTTATGATGTAGCGAGTGTAATCAATCCTTTTATAAAAGTGAAAGCTTTTTGGTTATATGGCTGGAGTAACAATATTTTCTGCAAAAGCCCCATAATACCATCTTACTACAATGATTCTAATGAGCTTCAATCCCCCACTGGCAAAAACGGTTCTAGCAAATTTGTAGTGGATGGTTTAGGAAGGCTTACTTATGTAAGAGATGTTTCAACTTGGCAAAGCGCTAGTATTCGAATCTCCTATTAATTTTAGAAAGCCCCTTAACAAGCATCTTACCTTAGCAAAAAGAAATTTTATGAGGTTAATTTATGCTGAATTAACATTAATCAGCACGATTGATATTGCGTTAGCCAAAAGAAATATCATTGGCGAGGAAGAAATTAAATCATTGCAAGTTACTGCATTAGTAGATTCTGGTGCATACAATATGTGCATTAATGAAACAATCCAATCGCAATTGCAATTACCTTTTGTAGAAAAAAGAACGGGACAATTAGCGAATGGGGAAATTGAAACCTACGATTTGGTTGGGCCCCTAACTGTAAAATTCAAAAACAGAACTACCATTTGCAATGCCTTGGTGCTACCAGCCGATAACGAAGTATTGTTAGGGGCAATACCTATGGAGGATATGGATGTAATTATTGACCCTAAAAAACAAACCCTTGAGGTTCATCCTGACCATCCCTATTTTGCCCAAATGAAGTTGAAGTAATGATGCTTACTTAAACCCAGATTATGCAATAGACAATTTATTGCAGACCTGAAACACTCTAAAGCTAAATATTCAAATTAGGGTTTGTAATCATAAAATCAATCATTACAATCATCGAAACAATCATTGTAATCATCAAATCGATCATTGTAATCATCAAATCGATCATTGTAATCATCAAATCGATCATTGTAATCATCAAATCGATCTTTGTAATCATCAAATCAATCATTGCAATCATTGAAACGATCATTATAATCATCAAAACAATCATTATAATCATCTAAATGATGATTGTAAACATCAAATCAATCATTACAATCATCTAAACGATCATTACAATGGCTCTAACAGCCATTATAATGGCTTAAACAGCTATTACAATGGCAATAAAAGCTATTACAATGGCTATAAAAGCTATTACAATGGCTCTAACAGCCATTTTAATGACTCTAACAGCTATTAGAATGGCTCTAACAGCTATTATAATGACTTAAATAACTATTACAATAGCTCTAATAGCTATTAATTAGTTATTCCCCAATCTATTTCCTTTTTACAAACTACCTCACTTTCACCTTCACCCCTTCACTATGTGCAGTAAAAGAAGGTGCATACATACACTGAATGGAAGCAATACCTGAGCTAAAACTACCTTTGTGGGTTACATAACAAGCATAATCAAAAACATACGTGCCGCTACTGATATGACTGATAAAGAAATTGGTACTTGCATCCTTGGTGGCTTCATAATAGCCCAAACCATCTTGCCATTTATACGAACTCAACACATTTTCTGGTTCTAAGGAGGCGGCACGGGTATCTTTTAAATGGATATAGTCCATGTCTCTATTGGCTTTTAGTACCAAGCGGGTTACCACTTTATCGCCAATTGCTAATGCATCTCCATCATTTAATGGCGTAAGTACTTTTCCTGTGGCAGAAGTCTTTTCGATAAAGAGTTTTTTGCTTACACTCAATGGCCCATCAGCTTTGGATATTTTATCCATATCCTCAAAATATTGCCAATAAACTGCACCATAACTAATGGATTTGTTTTGCTTTATTGCATTATCACTGGTTGTGGTTACACTAATATTCCCCATCGAAGCATTTACCTTTTCGCCATTTATTCTTTGCTTTAAATAACCCAAGCCTTCTGTGGCATTGTTCGTATTGATAGTGGTTGTCCCCAAATTGATTATCACTTTCTTATTTTGGTTAATCAATTCCTCACTGTTTAAAAGTGAAAAACAAGCGACTGATGTGGCAATGGTTGTTTGCCAATTATTGGTTTGCTTTTGCAGTATCAACCAAGTTTTCATTTCATCTAGCATTACAGCTAAACTTGGTTGTTTTAGTTGCTTATTGGTTGCAGCAATAAAATCAATCATAGCTGTTTGAAATTCTACAGGGCTTTCATACCAATGATGGGTGTAATTTTCTTTCCAATACACCCCATTGTTATTGCGAATAGCATTTTGGGTAATGGATGGAAGGATGTTTTTCTCTACAAAATTCAATTCATTGTTGCTCAAAAGTGCAAGCCCAAGCAATGACTGTTGGTAGAGATTGAACTTTACCCAATACTGTTTCGCTTGACCATAAAAATAGTTGTAGGCAGTAGTAGCATTAGTTGGTAACGGAATTTCTGCCAACCAAAAACTGCGCATGTATAAGTAGTCAATATCGGTATTACTAATAGTCTGCTTTGAATTAAAGTCCTTTTTATACAACTCAACTATTTTATTATAACTGCTTACTTGTTGGTTATCTACATATTCCACTCCCTTTTTAATAAAGGCTTGCAATTTTGTTTTTTGAGCCGCAGTAAGCATTCCTCCTTGGTTTAGTTTCCCCAAACCTATTAATATATAGTTGGTAATATACCCGTCTTGCCTTCCCCCTTTAAACCAAGGCAACCAACCTGCTGCATCTTGCATTTGAATTAATTTCTCCAATGCCTGATTGGTGGCGTTACCCATTTTCACCGCATCAAACAGTAAGGCAATGTTCTTCTGCTGTTGGGTTTCGCTTTGAGCAGCCAATACCCAAGGCGTTTCTGCTAATAAGGTTTGTTTTAGTTCTTCGTTTTTATACAAATTGCTTTGTAATACGCTGCTATCATTGGCCCATTTGGCAAATACTTTTTTTATTGCAGGATGCTTGTTTACCAAGTTACTCGCTAGCACATTCCCAAAAAACCGATTGAAAGTTTGTTCGGCACATTCATAGGGATATTCCATTAAATAAGGTAATGCTTGCAAGGCTGTCCAAACCGGATTGGGAGTGTATTCTACCGTTACAGATTCATTGGAAAGGGTTTTACTTCCATTATTTTGGTTCAAAAGTTTGGTAAAAGGCAGGTTGATAGTCGTATCTCCTCTTAGCAAAATAGGCATCGTTTCCGTAACCAATTGCCGATTGCTAATGATTGGAATTGTCTTTTCCTCCCCATCGCTAAAGTTACCTGCGGTGGCCATTACTTTCCATATCATAGGCTTATTGTAATTGTAAGGAATAGTCAATGGGAATTTGATTAAAGTGCTTTGCTTGGCGGAAACCGTAAAATATTGCTTAGGGAAACTATTTTGAAACCAACCATCTACGGCAGTGTTGGTGGTAGCATCAACCAAAGCAAGACTTACCTCTCCACTTAGTTCTTTATCGCTGAGGTTGCTAATGGTAGAAGTAAATTCCAATTTATCCCCTTCTCTCAAAAATCTTGGGGCATTGGTTTGCACCATCAGTGTTTTTTGGCTAACAATATTGGCAGATTGAACGCCAAATTGCAAATCTTTGGTATGGGCAAAACTTAGCCATTTCCATTTGGTAAGGGCATCGGGCATGGTGAAACTTATGGTATAATTACCCGAGGTATCCGCATGAAGCTGTGGAACAAAAAATGCGGTTTCATTAAAGTTTTTTCGGATAACCATTGGTGTTTTTTGAACAGCCATTGCAGCTTTGGTAGTAATGATTACCACACCATTTGCGGCCCTTGCTCCATAAATACTTTTAGTCGCAGGATCATTTAATACTTCCATTGAAGCAATATCTCCTGCATTAATATTGGGATTGAAATTTTCTATCGGAACTCCATCTACTACATATAATGGTTTGCTTTTTGAAATATCAGATTGGTTTGATTTCTTAACAGAACCATAACCAATAACAATTTGGTCTCCGCTATCAAGAACCCCATCGTTCATACTTACACGAGCTATGCTTCCTGTAAAAGATTTTCTTTTAATAGGAAATACATCTGAATTATCCAAATTGTATAAATAATCATAATTAACATAATAACTCTCTTGCGCATTATTTAGCTTAATATTTTGTGATTGAGTTGACTGAAACCCTAAGCCAGTTTGCCAAGTATAATAAATGCGCCCCATTCTCCAAATATTTGGCCTATAGAACTCATTCGTTTTAAACTGATCTAAAGAAGCATCATACAAGGTTGAAACAATTTCCGCCGCAGCTTTTCCACCCGTATTGTCCTTTACAGTTACTGTCCATTTTTCTTTGTTACTGGGTTCTGTTTTATTTCTATAGCTAGCATAGTTTATTTGCAAGTCTTTATTGCTCCAAGGAACATTTATTTGATATTCATTGGCATAAACTCTTCCATTCTTCACAAATTTTTCGTGAATAGCAGCCCCTCCTCTATCCGTTTCTTTGGGAGTGAAAACTATTCGCTCCATTCCTTTACTTCTTGAAAACTGAATGGGCTTTTCATACAAAAATCCTTCTCCACCATTTCCCCTGATGGTTTGTTGAAATACATGCACCTTATTATAGGCTGTTCCTGTAAGAAATTCCGCTTGTTCATTTGGTGCTACAGTATTCTTTAGCACACAGGAAAAATTAGTTTGAGGATAGGCTAACTGATGTTTATCAAACAATTGGATGAATTGCTCCGCCTTTATAGGTGTTCCACTTTTATCATCTGTGGTAGTTACAATTTTATAATATCCTACAGGCAATTGTTTTGGCAAATGAAAAATGGTACTTGAGTCTGTATTGAAAAAAGCATTTATTATAGGCTCACTCAACTTCCAATTTTCTTTTTTTAAATCATTGTCATAATCATCATAAGGAAAATAGGTTTCATATTCTTTTCTACTAAATACAAATTGATCTGCTGCACTCCAAAAGGAATTCCTAATGACTCTTTCTGGGGTTATTAAGGGGTAAATTTTAATTCCAACTTTAGCTGCTTGAGGTATACTTGCATAATTGGTAGTTTTAATTTCAAAACTTTCCCAATTAGTAGCCAAAGCATTTCTTGGAGCATTAATAGACAATTTATAGGCTTGATATCCTACTGATACATTGATTTTTTCATTTCGAGTTTCCCCACCCTTATCTGTAATGCTTACCTCAACACTATAATCAAAAGTGTTTTTCTTATTTACAGAAATGCCGCTATCAGGAGTAGCCAAAAATTCAATTTGAAAGTTGCCATTGGCATCAGTATTTATATCGCCGGATTGTATTAGTGAATTCTTATCTTTTTCATAATAGTCACCATAATTTTCCCATCTATTCGCATAGTTGCTTCTTCTATTTATTGTATATTTTACAACAGCATTGTCCAAAGTATTACCAGAAAATGCTGTTGCGTTTCCTTTTATTTTGATGGTATCATACAATCTATAGCTATTACTAGGGGACTTTAGAGAAATAGAAAAACTTGGACGTTTGTATTCTTCTACACTAAAGCTAGCATACCCACTAATTTTTTTTAAAGTGATAGAAAATTGACCTGTTAATCCAGATGAAGGGAGTTGAAACTTTCCTGCAATTGAGCCATAATCATTTTGTTGGCAATAAATGCTATCAATTATTTGATTGTTGGCATCCTTTAAAAAAACAACCATTTTTTCTTTCTGCAAATACAAACTGCCATGCTCAAAATCTTTTGACTTTATTGTAATTGCTTTGAAAAACAAGGTTTGCCCAGGACGGTAAATGGCTCTATCTGTAAACAAATAAGCACTTGGCTTTTCTTTACTTGTATTGTCAATTCGTTTTCTGAGGTTTTCCTCTTTTTTAAAAAACAAAGAATCTTTATCAGTTTTAAATTGAAGTTTTGCATAAAGACTCCTTTCATCATCATCGTCATCCGATTTCTTCTTTTTCCATAAACTAAAAAAACCTTCTCTGTTTGTAGTGGCAGATGCTACTATTTCATCATAATTATCAAAAGCTGTCACTTTCACATTCTTCAAAGGCTCGCCCGTTTCTCTGTCCACTACATAGCTACCAAATCTGTCATTGTGTATGTAGGCAATATTGGAAATATGTAGCTTAATAAAATTGAAATCAAAATCATCTTTTAGTGCAGCAGTTGTTTCTATAAAATGGGTTGTATCAAATAACAATAGATATTTTCCAGATGGTAAGCCATCTATTTTTATTTCTACTGAATGGTGTTGGTGGTCATAAGTTTTTGGTAGCCATTGGGCAGAAGAGGCCATTAAGGGCATTTTTATAAATTTACTATAAGCAATTTCATATTGTCCATTATCAAGTGTGTCCTCATTTATTTTATATACACGATAAAAAAGAGTATCAATGTTTTTATAATTAACCAAAGCCCTAAAGGGTTTATTAATGCTGTTTACTTGTTCTGTTTGAATGCTTATCTCTTTTTGTTGTATTTCGTTTGCTAAGTTTCTCAAATTAGCACTGCCCTCGTTGTGAATGCTAGTATCGGGTAATATGGGGTTAATAATTGCTAAAGCTTTTACAAATCCATATCTATTCGCTGTGTCTTTATTGGGGCTATATTTTCTAGCTTTTTCAGCATCAATATTTGCCAATAAATACCAAGCTTGTAAATTATATGGATGCTTTGGATATTGCTGCACCACGCTTTTCAATGCTTTTTCATACAATATTGCTTTATTACGCATCACACCCATTTGTTTTGCCCAAGTAATCCGTTCTATATCTACGGTTAATAAAGCTGCGGTATCTTTTCTTGCTATATGCAATGCCAATAATTGTTGAAACAGTTTGATGGTTTCTATCAATGGGCTGCTTGAATCTTTGGTTGAAAAAGATGCTTTAGTAAATTGTGCAGAAGGTAAAAATACTTTTGGGTCATTGATGATAAATGGGTTGGCGGGTTTGGTTATTTGGTGTTCCCCCGTTTTAAAATAATCTAGTGCATTGTGTGCCAATAAATCATACAATGTAGGGCGCAAATGGCTTGCATTTCCTTTCTGAATAATGGCTGAGAAAGTAGCAATATCCACTTGTTGCAAACGCTCTGTTGCTTTCAACGATTTTAAATAGTAACTAGTAATGATATTAAAAAAATCATCGGCACTCCAAGTAGTAATGTCTTCTTTTAGGTAATTAGTAGTCTTATTTCTATTGTAAAACTTCCATCTATTCGCTTCAAAATAATGTTGGTATGCTTGGGCTATCAATCCATTTAAAATAGCTTTTGAGGCAGCGTTATATGCAATATCAATTTCAGCTTGGAGGGTTTCTATTTTCTTGGTTGGGTTTTCATCTCCATCAATGTTTTCTAGGTTTATTTTGTAAATCAAACACTTTATTTGTTGGTCAGCAATGTCTTTTCCCAATGCTCGCTGGTACAAAATATTCACTTTTTCAAGTGCCGATTTTGGTTGCATTTGAAATTCAATTAATGAATCAATTTCCTTCCATTCTTTTTCAAATTGGTTGGTTTCTTTTTGAGCAAATAGATATGTAGATAGTAGAATGGTTATCGTAAAAAGCAGCAATTTTTTACACAACATAGCTTAAAAATTTGCGTGCAAAATAGATAGATTGCAACAATATGTTGCGTTAGATTTTTATTCTGTTTATCATTGTTAAATAGGTACATCCTAGATGCTATCAATTTCTTGGCTACATAATTTAATCAGGTAGCTTTTGCAGTTGTTTGCTTGCAGCATATGCGACAAGTGTTAACATTTTAAAAAAAGCATTAGAAAACAATATCAGAGATAGGGAATTTCGAAACTGTAGTATCCAATAGAATAGTAGAAGGTGCAGCAAGTTTGCACCGATAAGGTAATTTCTATGGCTTTCCTACCCGTTTAAATATTGTTATCCTACTAAAAGGGATTTACTAAGAATGCCCTTTAATGTTCTTTTGTATCAATTACAAGTTACTAACGGATTATTTGGCAAGGCACAAAAGGTTAGTTTAGGCTTAGAAACAGATTTCATATTGCTTATGATATATTTCTTTCCATTACAGCTTTCTATTTTTCACTTACTAATTCGGGTAGGGAGGGGGGGGGGTATATAGGTGGGGGCCCCACCTCCAACCTCAACCGTCGCAGGTTTTACCTCCGCCGACCGAAGTCATACCTCCCTCCCCGCAGGTATGGAGGTGGGGGCCCCACCTTAAACCTCGGCCATCGCAGGTTTTACCTCCCTCGCCGCAGGTACATAGGTGGGGGAGCCACCCCCAAACCAGAGTTGGAGTAGGGTTTACCTTTGCCGGCCAAGGTTCTAGCTCTTGTAATGCAGGTTTATTGTTTCATCGCCCAATAGAAAATACTGGTATAAGAGGTTGTTCTTCTTATTTCTTATAGAGGATTTGTCTTCTTATGCTGTAGATGGATGTTAATGATGAATTGCCCCCAATGATCTTTCGTTTTCCTATTTTGCGGCCAAGCTTGTTTTTCGTTGCGATTTCGTTTAAACCTAGTTTAATTAATAATTACAGAACAGATGTCAGAAAATAGTATGCATGAAGAGATAGATACCTTACTTGCGATTCCAAAAGAAGCATTAGCTGCACATATAGAAATGGCTATCGCACAAGAGCCTAGCAGGAAATACCTATTGCTCATGCAGTATAGCCAGTGTTTATTACGCCACCAAATGAATATAGATGGTTTACCTACTATTTATGCCCAAGTAGCGGAGGAATGCGATGATGAAAAATTGGTAGGGTTGGCCTATTGGATTTGGGGGGTGCATTTGATAGAAGTAAAATCAGATTTAGATGGGGGAATAGAGAAGATAGATAAAGCACGATCCATTTCTGATGTGTTTAATCAATCCATTATTTCGATAATTTCTAAGAATTTGAAAGATAAAGATTATCAAACTGCCGCATTATGGAGCTATTGTTTAGCAAAAGATCCCAAATACACCGCCGCTGCTCATCAGATTTTAGGAAAGATCTTTATGTTATTGAAAGAGTATGAATCGGCTATTGGCGCTTTGGAAGAGTCATTAGATGCAGATGAAAACAACCCAGATACTTTGCTCATGTTAATTGAAGCGTATTTACAAATAAATGAGGAAGAAGCATCCATGGAGTATCAATTACAATACTTGCAAGTAGTACCAGATGACGTAGAGGTTCTAATAAACACCGCTATTCATTATCACAAAAAAGAAGATTTTTATCGCGCTATGGCATATTATACCAGAGCTTTAAAAATTGAACCCAATAATACTTATGTGTATTTAAACATTGCTAAACTATACGTTACAATAGAGGAAGATTACAAAACAGCTATTGAATACCTGAATAAACTGGTGGAATTAATTGAAACAAAAAAAGTAGGTATTAAGACCCAGATAAATACCTACGGCCTCCTTTGTTATTGCCATCAGCAATTGACACAGTTTGAGGAAATGGAGGAATACGCAGTAAAGTTTGGGCAATTATCCAAGCTTGACAATAAAGATTCCACCTCTGACTTCAACAACCCGAATACCCAACCGGGGAATGATGCGGAGGAGGAAGAAGAAGAGGAATAAGAAGTGGTTTTTTTGGGGGTAGCTTCAGTTAGATAATTACTCAGTTGCAGCAAAAATGAAATAATCTCTTTAGTTGGGCTTTCTGTTATAGTTGCTACCCCCAAAAACACAAAACACGGTTTGGAGCAGTCTTTTGTTGATTCAGGCACTAATAACAAACTAAATATATTAGTATAATAAGAATGGATTCCCGCTTTTTTTTATCCAGAAGACTAAAAATTGCGGGTAGAAAATGTACTTGTTTTTCTTAGGGGCATTGTGCAGTTATGGTTTACCAGCAATGCAATATGGATACAGGAGGATAGAATGGTAATTGCATATTTGATGTGTTTATTTCAAACATTTCATACCTATCACTGACAGGGTAATTTACCAAAGTAATGTGCTGTTTTCATTTTTTGATGTTAGTAGCTATGGTAATAAAAAAGAGATGTAGTTCAATGACTACATCTCTTTTTAAATAACTACATTATTGAAAGAAAGGTTATTTGATCTCTAAGCAACCAAACATATCTTTTTTTGCAGAAAATAATCCAGCCATTCTTTGCGTGTATAAATTGATTTTGTTTTTTCCAATTCTTTTACAATATGGGGGGCAGGTGGTACCATCCACATCCCTGTTTGAATAAACTTCCTGCCGATTTAATTCTCCTTTGGCATTAATTTCAGCCATTACATAAGAACTTCTGACGAAATTATACAACTTGTCAGGCCTTTTTGAAAGGTCTTTAGAAATATTATCGTTGTTGTCATTGTAAAACAAATACAACTTATTTCCAAAAGGAAGACTAGTAAAGCCACAAGCCAAATCAATATCTTGGGCACGTTGTATTTTTGGAATACGTGTAAAAATGGTCTTACCATCCAAAGCAATATTGATATCTACAATGTCCCCATACTCATAATTGATATGAGAAGTAAAATGTCCATTAGTGTTGTCCGTCGTCCATTTGTATCTATAAAACTCTACTAAATAATCTTTACTTCCATTATCCCTCTGGACAACTTCTCTGAATTTGAAATTATTAGACAAGCCTGGGTCTTTTTTACTTTTGCTTCCTTGGTCGTCCATATCAAGCAATTCTATCAATTCATCAGAAAAACCCCCTTGCTTTGCTAGCGTTACTTTTTGGGAAGCTACATCGATAGTAGATACAAAATAGCCTGTTATATGTCCATTTTCTTTGTCTTTATACAAGCCAAAAAGAGTGAGATTATCTTTAGAATTAGTGGACAGATTTACTGCGTGTACAAATTTATTCCCGATATCCAATACTAATTCCTGTGGTTTTTCATCGGAACCTTTGTAAATCAATAATTTTTCCTTGTAGGAAGCGATTTTAACGCCATCGACTCTAATCGATTCTTTCTTTACGTCTTGGTCAAAATGCTTTAGTAACACACCCACTTCCCCTTGATTTGTTACGAAATAACTAAACATCTCCACGTATTTATCTAAATAGGGTAGTTCTACAGATTTTGACCAAAGTTTTTTTAGGTTGTTATCATATACAGCCATGTAATACTTTTCATTCTCCGATTTTTGATAGGGCATAGATGCAAAAACCAACACTTTTGAGCTATCAGCAGAAAGTACAAAATTTACTGTTGATTCATCGTTTTTATTATTAGCTTGAAAAGACCCAAAATTTATTTCTGCCCCATCAGGTTCGAGTGTATTGATGTTTATCGGTTGAGCAAAGTGGGTGGTGCTTTTCGTTTCTTTATCGTAAGAATTAGTTCTGAAGTAAATGAAGTTTTTTAATTTTATAAGACCCGTAAATTTTATCCCCTTTTCACTTGCCTTATATTCTTTTGACTTTATTTCTTTAAATCTTTTGTCATATTTAGTTAGGTAAGGTGTTATGGTCGGTTTCCCACCAATAATAGCTCTCTTTTCCTCATAAGAATACTTAATCATGTCCCCATTATCGCAATATATTAAATCCCCGAAAACTGTTTCATTCTTACTAAACTCACCCCAAGTTACAGTTGCTGTTTGCGCAAAACAAGAGATGGTGATGATAATGCCAATAGCGATTCCAATAATTTTTTTCATTCAAACTCATTTTTTTGCAAATAAATACTATTGTTGCAAAAACGGCTATTATTTATGAAATTAGTTACGAGAATCTTGTTGTTGGCAATAGGTTTAATTACTTTGGTGGGGGCTAACGCTCAAAAATCTGATTCCACAACAACTATTATTTTTTCCAAAGTAACCAGCAGTACAGTACATGCAGCTAAAAAACACAAAGTGGCAAACAATATCATTAAAGTATCTCCAACTGGCATAGCGGTTGGTCAGTTTCCCATCAATTACGAGCGAAGAATTACCGAAAATCTCAGTATTCAAATTGGCGCTGGTCTAACCGATCAAAATTATATTAGAATGACTTTTTCAGAAGTTAACGACAAAAGCCAAGACAATAAAGATTATCCTTGGTCAGATGTTTCTAGAGGTTATGATAAAGCACCAAAAATATATGAATTCGAAAATGGAAGAAAAGCAGTTATGGGGACCATGTTTACCATCCAACCAAAAATATACATAGAAGATGATGCTCTCGATGGAAGATATATAGGGTTTTCTTTTACTCAAAGCACTTATAAGTTTACCATTCCAAAGGGAGTTTATGCAGGAGGGGATGTTAAATTTACTGGAGCTGAACAGAGCGAGAGCGAAAAAGTGAATGATTTCATGCTTCATTTTGGAAACCAAAGTGTAAATGGCCATTTTGTATGGGAATATTCTACAGCTATTGGTTTGCGCAAAGTGAGTGGTAATAAATACGGCGTATCAAATGAAACTAGCAATAACAAAGTGTACGACGGATTTATTCCCTACAATCAAACTTTGCTTAACTATGAGCTAGCCATAAGGGTTGGTTATGTTTTCTAACATTGCCAAAAAACTCTATCCAGAACATCTGAGAAACCCACCAAAATATTGACCGTCCAACCCACTAAAATCAACGATAGATTTATTGTTTCACAAACCTAGCAACGCTGTTTTGTTTGCTACCAACCAGCATCAACTCATAGCTTCCTTTGGTTAGGGATGTAATGTCTATTGATTGTTGGGTGCTGTTGGGCTTGAGGGCGTAGGTTGCTATTACTTTACCCTCAATTGTAAGCAATAGTAATTGTTGGTTAGTGTTAGCACCTTTAGGATATTGAACCATAACTATGTTACTAGCTGGGTTGGGCGTTACTGTTAATTTGTTTTCTTTTTCTCCACGAACTGTAATAATCTGGCTATAAGAAAAAGTACCGTCTTTATCCACAATTTTTAATCGATAGAAGATAGATCCTTCGGTTGCTTGGTGGTCAATAAATTGATATAGATTTTCACTACCTCCCTCTTTGCTAGTAGCAACTACCTTGGCTATAGTAGAAAACAATTTTCCTTCCTTACTTTTTTCTAGCTCAAAATGCTTTACAGATTGCTCCTCTTGGGTAGTCCAATTTAGAAGAATGCTTTCTAGTTGACGCGCCTTAGCGGTAAAATTGAGGAGGGAAAGCGGTAAAGGAGTTGTGGTTGATACCGCATTGATAGTAACATTTTTTGCAGCAAAGTATCGATTGCCTGTTCCAGCAATCCAACTATATACCCTGATACGGAGGGTTTGCCCAACTAACACATTTACTGTAGTTCTTATGGTGGTAATTTCATCGCCTGTAAGCGTTCCGCTACTGGTGTTGAGTAGAAAAATGGGTGCTGTAGTGGTTGCACTGTATTTTTTACCAGCATAATAACCAGTGCCTAATGGAGCTGATGTAGCAAATCCATCTAGGGAATAGTAAACGGCCATTCTGGCCCCTGCCGTAGAGCCACCCAAAGCACTCAGGGTTAAGGAATAGACAGTTAAGTTTTTTCCATTGGCGGGAGTAACTGCGTATTCGGTATAACAAGTTGGTTGGTAGCTATTTGGAAGAAATGAGGTGTTTCCCGTACGTTGCCAACCGGTAGTACCTCCAAAAACATTACCATAGGATGTACCCACAAGATAAGCCCCTAACATTTGATTGGAAGCGGTAAGATCGCCAGTGCTTACCCCATTTTGATTGCTCAACAATGGCCAATTGGCATTAGCAGCTTCTACTGCCAAGTTAGTACCGGTTCTTACACCGCCAACAGTTAAATAAAATCCTGCAACGCCATTGGTGGTAAATACGATATTGCCGCCATAAACACCTTGATTTGGGGTATTCAAACGGATGTATAAAGTGGTATAACCCAACACACCAGACTTTGCCATAAGCACCATCGGAATACTATTGCTGTACCAATCGGTATCATTAATCGATATTTCAAAACCAACAGGAGGTGTCATGGTTACATTTCCCAATAAATTACTGCTGCTCATGCGCATCGTTTGCTTGAGGGAGGGTATGGAAAAGGGCTGATAAAAACTGTCTAGCACCCCAGAAAATGTAATGTCTGGAACAGAAAAAGTGATGCCGTTCAGGTAATTTTCCAAATTAGTATATCCATTTGAAGCCACAACTCCCCTGTCTGCGGCATTATTGGCGTTGAGACCATTAGCGGATTCCCAACTGTCGGGCATCCCGTCTTTATCCGTATCAACGGGTGCAGTGGCATTTTCTAGAAAAGGCCAAGCATTTACGGTGGCGGAATAGGGTGTTGCATGAGCAAATCCGCCTTGTACATCTATATGGCGGCCTTTTCGGTAGCGTACATCGTTTACAATGCGCTTATCAAGGGTATCTCTGGTAGGCAATACAGCACCTGCAAATTGTAGTACTGAGTCAACCGCAACCAGAGCCGGGCTTGTATATGTAGGTAGGAAATTGCTGAGATAAGGTGTTTTAACCTTTGATTTTACCGAATCAGCAGCTTTGCCACTGAGCATAGCAGCACCAGACCAATTATTGTTAGTGTTTGCTGTTGAGCCATCCATATAATTGCCACTTAAAAAGTATCGCGCCCATCCGTTGGCAGCACTGCTATCTACATTCACTATTCTGGAGATGGTACTAGAACTGGTATTGGGCCCGTACTTGTAATAATTATTTACCAAATTGTAATGCCCCCCTTCGCCGCCATAAACGGTGAATAACTCCCAATTATAAATAACATTGTTTCTAAAATCGCAGTTTTCAGAGTCGCCTACTGGGTATGTACTATTGCCCGCAAAACGGGGGTTTCGGCTTTTGCAATGAGCAAATAAATTATGATGAAACGAACCCTGTCTCGACCCCCAAATGCCCCCATAGCCATGGTGTTCAAAATCTGCATCGCCCGTTTCAAAATGGTAAGAATAATTCAAGGGTTCGGACATGATGTTCCATTGAAGGGTAATACTATCCCCCCTGTACACACTCAATACTTCGTCATTACTCCAGCTTAGGCTGCAATGGTCAATGATGATGTTTTTATTGCCCGTGTTGCTCATTGCGTCATCCCCACCGCTACCGTCTAAAGGCATACAACTGGCATTAAAAGGGGCTACAGGTACACCACAACCAGCGGGCGAAGTTTTCAACTGATTTTTATCGCCCAATCTACACCTGATATAGCGCATAATTACATTGTTACCACTGATAGCAACTGGATAATCTGCAAAGCAAATACCACCACCAGGGGCCGTTTGTCCAGCTACAGTGGTATTTTGGGGGATGTTCAATTTTGCGTTTAAATGGATAGTGCCCGATACCCTAAAAACGATGGTTCGGTAAGTGGCTGCTTTGGTGCAAGCATAGCGTATGCTGCCAATGGCATTGGTATCTTTAAGGGTGGTTACTTCAAAAACGGTTGTTAATAAAGCAGGAGTACCCCTTCCGCCGCTGGTAAATTTTCCCGCACCGTCTGCACCTGGAAATGCAATAAGCTGAGCATTTATTTGTAGGGCGAATAAAACAAAACAAGAAAAGGATAACAGAATTTTTAGTCGAAAAGAAGTTAGGCACATGAGTGTACATTTTGAAAAAAGGGAAAGCAGGATAAAAAATTTTATCCTTAAAAGCAAAAACAACCGATGGCAAGTTTACCAGAAATAAAATCTGTAAGGAAAATTTTATACTACATCGTTACCGTAAAAGCGTTTTGGGTGATAGGTTGTAGGTAGTAGGTTGTAGGCTGTAGGTTGTAGGTGCTAAGTAAGTAGGTATTAGGTGATTCGTATTAAAGTATTAGTAGCAAATTGAAAGAAACAGTCGCTTAAGTAGTAGGTGTTCCACACACTCCCTAGCTCCAATTGCCACTAGTATTTAAAACACCACAATAGCATTTTAGAAAATTGCTTGTAAATCTTCAAACGCCCGTGTTTGAATTGTAAAATAATTTGGCTCGGGGCAGATGCGATGATAAAGTGTTTTTAAAAAAATGGTACGTAGCACGTGCCATGACACAGTTTTCTAAAATAAAATGGTACGTAGCACGTGCTATGACAGGGTTTTAAAAATAAAATGGTACGTAGCACGTGCCATGACACGGTTTTCTAAAATAAAATGGTACGTAGCACGTGCCACGACACGGTTTTCTAAAATAAAATG
>JAIXOJ010000087.1 GCA_027486835.1 Chitinophagaceae bacterium | reverse complement strand
GGCAAATCCACTCCCGCCTTCCCCAAATCCACTCCCGCCTTCCCCAAATCCACTCCCGCCTTCCCCAAATCCACTCCCGTCTTCCCCAAATCCACTCCCGCCTTCTCCAAATCCACTCCCGCCTCCCCCAAATCCACTCCCGCCTTCCCCAAATCCGTTTCTGTCTAATACAGAGACATCCCCGCTTTTTCCGTACGGCATCTATCTATTCCAAATCCATTCCTGCCTCCCCCAAATCCACTCCCGCCTTCCCCAAATCCGTTTCTGCCTAATATAGAGACATCCCCGCCTTTCCCGAACGGCAACTATCTTCTCCAAATCCATTCCCGCCTTTTCCAAAACCATTACAGTCTTATCCAGAAGCATTACTAACTTACCCCCAACCCTAGAATCTTACTTTTTTTCTTTACTGCCTTCTTTAGAAAAGCAACTGCCCTACTCCCAAAGGCTACTATCTTTCGAAAATTGATTAAGTTCTTTCTTCCTTGCAATCAATATTTATATTCGTTTTATGGATTTTTGCAAAAGCAACCCTTCATAGCATCCTTCTTACAAGATTAGTACCCGCTTATTTTTAAAATACACAAAAACGCACTTGTTAATTTTAAACCCTTGCTGAAAAAAGCAATTGTTATCGAAAAAAACAATCACAAACTATTGCACAAAAAAGAAAGAAAAGTAGTTGTTGAAAATTTTTTTCAGCGAATGAAATAAATCCCTGCTAGTGCGAGCATGCTGCTCGTACCATTCGATAAGTTCCTTGCAATGTTTCAAATGGAGCAATCAATATTTTGTTTAATGGCTATTTTATATCCCATTTATTGTTTTAACCGAAATATGGTACGCTAATATCTCTCCTTGCGGGATGAGCGTAATTAAAAGCACGAGCTACAAGTCTCGCGCTTGCAGTGAGATGCGCTGTAATAACATCTCGCCCAACTGTGTTACGAAATAACTATCGTGTACCTGAAATTTTTCAAAATTGCATCCTTAAAAAATTTATTAAATCCTTTAAATTGATTAAAAAAATCAATTGGAACGATATCTAAATATTCTAAATAATCTGGTCTATCAGGGTCAAAAGAATCAAAAAAACCACCCAGGTTCAATAGAAAAGTATCCAAATCATTTGTGCCTAACCAATCTTGTACAATTAGTTGGTCGGGGTTCGCATTTATTTTTAATTGCAGGTCTGGCAAAATTTCATTTGTTATAAAATCAACTACTTGCTGTAACTCATTTAATGGCAAATACACCCATTCGTCTTCAAAAGTTAAAATACCTAGCGGTAAATTATGTTCTTTTCTATAACGATATCCTGTTTGCGTAGCAGCATAAAACAATTTTGCTTTGGTAGCATTTACTTTACATGCGTAAACCAAGAGCAATAGATAGGTATTAAGCGATATGTCAATATAATTAGCACGATAACTATCACTATAATCACCATTTAATCTAAATTCAATAATTCTAGAACTTGCCATAAACACTTATTTTTTATTTACCCTTTTGGTCGTAGTTCCCAAACTACTTTTGAGCGTTTGCAAAACTCAAGTTTGGCGTGTAACTATCCTGCACCACAATCCGCAAAAACAAATAAAATAGTTTTCCGAAACCCAGAAACAGGCAACAATGTTAAAGTAAAGTTCCAAAAACACAACTATCCATCTAATGGTATCATTCGCACAAACAAGTAAGCCAACTTATCGATATAGCGTAATTGGTAGCTGTCATAAAGTGATTGTTCCGCAATGTCGCCTATTCTTCGGTGGTTGAGCCCGTCGAAACCACCGAAGTATAGGCGACTAGCTCCGCTGGACAAGTTGTAACCCAATCCCATTACCCACAGTAGTATTTCTTCGCATCAAGAAACCTACGAACAGTATATATTTATCGCCTTTATAAAAATATATGGGTCATAAAAAACTAGTAAGGTTCGAGGCAATAAAAACGTTTAACAATGTGTTGGAATATCCTGAAGGGATGGCAGGTAATTGGCATAATTTCTTTAAAAACAACCATCCAATAACCCTAGAATTGGCTTGTGGAAAAGGAGAATATGCAGTAGGGCTTGGCAGGATGCATCCAAGCAGAAACTTTATTGGCATAGATGTAAAAGGAAACAGAATTTGGCGAGGGGCAAAAACCGCCATAGACGAAGGACTGCCCAATATTTGTTTTCTAAGAAGCGAAATAGATAAAATCACAAACTACTTCTCCCAAAATGAAGTGTCAGAAATTTGGATCACCTTCCCCGACCCACAACTCAGGCTTTCTAAAGCAAAGAAAAGATTAACACACCCTAAATTCCTGCGTTTATACCAGCAATTGTTGCAACAAAACGGCATCATACATTTAAAAACCGATAGCCCCGATTTATACAACTTCACCAAAACCGTAATCAACTTATTTGAATTGCCGCTGTTAAAAGACTACGATGATGCCTATGCAGAAAAAAACATAGGCGATGAATTGTTGATAAAAACCTACTACGAAAGTTTAGACATTGCCAAAAGCAATAAAATTCATTACCTACAATTTCAGATAAATAAAGCTTTGCCAATTGAAAAAGACGAGCTTTTAAAAAAAATGATTCATGAACCAGATTGAGCGAGATGAACTTTGCTATACAGATGAAGTTTCTGGCTTAGTAGTATTTACAGAAAAGTATCATTTAGAAAGAGGATATTGTTGTGGACATGGATGTAAGCATTGCCCATTTAATCACCAAGAAGTGCCAGAAACGAAAAAAAGCCAACTATTATCTATTGTGAATAAGGAAGAAAAAGGAAAATAAAACAAGACCGTGCATTGTAGTCTCATTTCCCCCGGCTGGGGTAGATGTTAGCGCAGCGCATCTAGCCTAAACAGATAGCTAATGATCTAAACCAAAAAAATTAATGGTTAATGTAATTAACAATATCCTCCATTTCTTTTCTAATGTTTTCAAATCTGCTATCACTTTTTAACTTCTCTTGATAGCAACTACAATATTTGTCTTCCACTTCGTCTAATACATCATCGCTATCATTTGGCTTCAATACTAAACTATCCCAAACTTTCCTACATTCTTTATTTTCCTCCAATTTTGTCTCAGTATTTTTAACGACCAGATAGACATATTTGTCATCCGCAACCAAGACTGCAATCTTCTCAGGTGGTCCAAATGCTTCTCCATTTGTAGTTACTCCTGCAATACCATAAGCCTGAATATTATTTGTGGAAGGCATTTTAACAGTTGCAAGACTTACTATAGCTTCATCAGAATAAAAGGCACTAGTAAATATTTTCTCTAAATCTTTTGTAGTTAATTGGTCTAATTGATTGATTTTATTATTCATGAAATAGTAAAAGAACAAATTCTTTGTTGTGCCAAATACGATTAATGAATCATGACGCATAATTAGCCCATCTAGTGAACCAAAGTCCATATCCTCGTAAAGTGTTGAAACATTATTTTTTCCAGTTGCAACTTTAGAATCTTTCATGATTGTATGCATTAATCCCTCCAATACCAGTATAGAATCATCATTTTGTTTTTCGAAATTTTCAAAACCAATATTAGTTCCCGAATTTTTAAAATATTCAATATACCTATCCCTAGTTTGTATATACCTTAATTCTTCATCGCTTAAAAATGTCCCTCTGCCAATTATAGAATCCCTAGAATAACTATTCTTAGAGTAAGAAGTATCCAATTTTAAATTCGTATCACTTCCTGAATTACAAGATAACAATAAAGTCAATGTTGTAAATAAAATCAAAAGTTTCATATTGCTTTTCAGTATTTAAACAACCGCAGTTTCATCTAGCAACAATATACACGAGCTAGGTTAATAATTGGAAGCACAGATAAAATATCAATCTCAATACGCACATTCGAAGCAACCACCCAGACAGCGTATTCATCCAGCCTTATTTCAAAATCCGTTTAATGGTGTTAGCATGGTTCATCAGTTCCAGCAGATAGTCAAGGTTTTCTTTTTCGAGGCAGGCTTTAAACTTGCGCAATTGGGTAATGTGCTCATTCAGTACATCCAACACATTCTCCCTGTTTTGCATAAAAATAGGAGCCCACATGGCAGGGCTACTCTTGGCCAAACGAACCGTGCTTTCAAAACCGCCCCCTGCCAAATCGAAAATGGTATCCTCCTCCTTTTCTTTTTCTAATACGGTATTGGCAAGCGCAAAAGAAGTAATGTGGGATATATGGCTAATGTAGGCAGCATGCATATCATGCGCAGGTGCATCCATGTAAATCATATTCATCCCCAGCGTTTGGTAAATATGCTCGATGCTGCTAACAATGTCCGAATCAGATTTTTCCTTTTCGCAGATAACACAAGCCCTACCCCTAAATGCGTTTTTCACAGCCGCTTCAGGGCCGCTATATTCTGTACCCCACATAGGGTGCGTAGCCACAAACCGATGCCGCATCGGGTGGCTGTCCACTGCTTCGCACAATGCCTGTTTGGTTGAACCCGCATCAGCCACCCACTGATGGGGTTTCAAACGATTTAAAATAGTGATCATGGTTGGGATGGTCGCATCCACAGGTATGGCCACATAAATAAAATCAGCCGCATCTACTGCCGCTTCAAGTGTCATAGCTTCATCAATAATACCTAGCTCCACAGCCTTTTGGCTACTTGCCGCAGTACGGCTCACGCCTATCACATGATTGGCAAACCCATAATAGCGCAAGCCCAATGCAAATGATCCACTAATTAAACCCACCCCCACAATGGCCACTTTCATGGGTTGAAACGGGTGAGAAATAAATTGTTCTTCCATAATAATTTCAATAACTAAATGATGCCACTAGTTTTAACCCACGGCTGCTCCTATAAAAACCCTTCAATGGTTGCGAGGAACTTTATACCTAGTAGTTCTAAAAATCAATCCCCCATTGAACAACTAATCCCTAACCACTAAAAACTAACCACTAAAAACTAACCACTAACCACTAACCACTAATCTCTAACCACTAACAACTATCCCCTTATTCTTTCAATAGCTGTATCAAACAATTGAATACTGCCACACAAGCTCACCCTAATAAATCCATCACCCGCGCTACCGAAAATACCCCCAGGAGTAATGAATACAGAACGCTCATACAGTATTTTATCACTTAGTTCAAAGCCACTTTTGTATGCCTCTGGAATTTTTGCCCATACAAACATGCCCACCTGCTGCTTGGTATATACACACTGAAGCAAATCCAGCAGTTCAAATACTTTTTTGCGCCTTTCCGCATAAATGGTATTCACGCTTTCATACCAAGAAGCATCTAGGCTCAAGGCTTTTGCTGCAGCTAGTTGTACAGGCAAAAACATACCGCTATCCATATTGCTTTTAAAGCGTAATACTTCCTCTATTCTGGGTTTTGCACCTACCAACATGCCCACTCGCCAACCAGCCATGTTTTGGCTCTTGCTGAGTGAGTTTAGCTCAATCACCACATCTTTTGCTCCTTCAATAGCCAACAAACTGCTAGGTTCATTATTAAGGATAAAACTGTATGGATTATCGTGAATCAATAGTATTTCGTGTTGCTTCGCAAATGCCACCAACTTCACCAACGTTTCGGTATCTGGCAGTTGCCCCGTAGGCATGTGGGGGTAATTTAAGAACAGCAACTTCACTTTTTTTAAGTCAAGTTTTTCCATTTCATCCAAATTGGGTTGCCAGTTATTGTCAGCAGTAAGCGCATAGTCTTGGCAAATACCACCTGCAAGCTTCACCGCACTGCGGTACGTAGGATAACCCGGATTAGGTACCAATGCCACATCACCCTCATTCAAATAAGTCATACAGATGTGCATAATCCCTTCTTTACTACCAATTAATGGTAGCACCTCTGTTTCAGGGTCAATGATTACGCCGTACCATTTGGCATACCATTCCGCAATAGCGTTCCGCAAAATCGGCGACCCTTTATAAGACTGATAAGCATGAACATTCGGTTTAGCACTTTCTTCCTGCAACACCTGGATAACCGAAGGGTGTGGGGGCAAATCAGGGCTACCAATACCAAGGTTAATGATGTTTTTACCTTGCTTGTTCAAAGTGTCTATCTCCCGAAGCTTTTGCGAGAAATAATATTCGCCAATACCCTCCAATCTATTGGCCGTATTCATTTTTATGGGGCTATTATTCATGATAAATTAAGTTGTTTATTGTTAATCATTAATGATAAGTGTTCCATTTACCAATCGAAAAAATCAGATTCCTCCAAGTGGTCATTATCTGTTCTGAAATATGTAAATCCTAATACCTAAAACCTAATACTTAAAACCTAATACTTAAAACCTAAAACCTAACCCAATGCATGTCCATTCACATAAGTGCCAAACACCACCACTTGCTCGGTAGTAGATTTCAGCAGGGTATGCACACGATTAAATTGTTGAACATCTTCAAATTCCAAGTCGGCATGGAAACTATATTTAAAGTTAGTGCCAGCAATAGGCATGCTTTGCAGTTTACTCAGGTTAATGCCCTCCTCCGCAATCATCGCAAGCACCCTGGCTAAGCTACCCTTTTGGTGGTCGGTGGTAAAATTGATGGAGGCTTTATTAGCCAATATATCCGGATTCACCTCTGCCGCACGCTGCAAAATCAGGAATCGAGTATAGTTGTTTTTCTGGGTATGAATGTTTTCGGCAATAATGTTTAGGTGAAACAAATCGGCGGCTAATTTCCCCGCAACTGCGGCTATATGCTTGCTCTTGCGTTGGTAAACGTGCTTAGCACTTAGGGCGGTATCTTCCGTTTCTACCAGTTTCCAATGTTGCTGACCTAAATAATCCATACACTGTTGAATGGCCATGTGGTGGGAATGCACTTCGTGTATATCCGATAATTGAACCCCCGGATTGGCCAACAAATGTTGCTGGATAGGTAAATACACTTCGCCCACAATCTTTAATTGCTGCGTATGTTGCTGTAACAACGTGTAGTTGGGTAGAATGCTACCAGCAATAGAGTTTTCGATAGCCATTACACCACCGCTACTCACTGCATCGTTTAGTGCCAATTTCATCACGTCCCTAAAAGTAGCACAGGGCAACACGGTAACGCTATTGCCAAAATATTGCTGCGCTGCGGCTTGGTGAAAGCTGCCTTCGTAGCCTTGGATAGAAACTTTTACTGCTTTAGCTGAATCATTGGTTACAAGTGTACCTGTCATTGATTTTTTTCTCTTGGTTTTGGGGCAAAAAAAATCCCAACCGAAATCGGTAGGGATTGTATCGTTTAAAAAAATTGTTTTCAGTTTTTTTAGGCATTCACCAATACAACCCCGCTTTCTCCACTAAAGTAGAAAAAATAAAAGCTGGTAAATCGGGGTGCAATAACAGTGAATATCATAACGCATCAAATATATAAGCATCAATGGAAAATAACCCAATAATATTTTGCGAGACAAGCCAAAAGAAAGGAAAAACGAAAGGCTTAAGGAAATAACCTGTTTTTTCATACAAAGGAAATGGCAAGCAAGGTAGTAACTCTGTGCACCTCTGTGCCTTCTCTGCGAAACTCCGTGAAATTATTAGCCGCATCCAGAACCTACTTTACGGTAAGTTGGTAAGTAGTCTTAAAAACCACAGGAAGATTAGGAGCCAGCAAGCGCAAGCCCATCTTGTTATTAAAACAATCGGGTGCGCCACTCAAGTTCTCAATTGCAATGCTATTGCGATGAGGGGGGGTATATACTTGCAAATAAGGATAACTCAAGTCGGGCAAAATGCTAAGTTTCAATTGCTCATTTTCTAATGTACATACCTGTGGTTCATCAGCATTAAGGGCAAAGCAGTTGTCTAGATTAGTGCCAGCTAGTAAGTTTCCCTGCTCGAAACGGCGGTCATCAATCAATTCGCCAGTGGGCAAAAGGGTATCGTCAAATTCTAACTGTTGGTTGCTAGAAAATTGCAAGCTAGCTGTATCAATGCTTCCTCCAAGCGTAAAGTAAGGATGCCAACCTTGAGCGTAAGGGATGGCAACATCGTTGTGATGTTCAATGGTGGTGGTAACTGATAGAAAATCGCCCAAAGTCAATTTCCATAGATGTTGTATCGTGAAGGCAAAAGGGTAGCCAGCATCATTTTTTTCGTAGTGGTAGCGCAACAACACCTGTGCCTCCTCATTAGTGCTATGCACAGAAACCACCGAAAAAACCGCATCATACACCAACCCATGAATGGCATGAGGAGGTAAAAAGAACTTCTCTATTTGGTAGACTTTACCATCAAAGTCATATTGCCCCTTATTCATTCTACATGTAAATGGACTTAAAAAAGCACTTTTAAACCCTGGTGTCATTTCTGCAATGGCCGCACTTGGCGAAGTAAAACCATCCACCACATTGGTCAATTGCCCACGAACGGGTGTTTGAAACTTATTTAGCAACGCCCCAAACGCATAAACTTCGGCAGACACCCCGTTTTCAAGGTTGCTAAGCGTAATAACAGGAAACAAGCTGGACTTGTCAATTTCGGCAGAGAATTTCATCATTACTTTGATTGTATTTGTGGGGGTAAAAATATCGGTTTGTGATGTTATTGGTGCACATTTGATATACCACAGTGGGTTTCAGTATGCTTTTAGGGGAGTAGTTTAAATAGTTTTGATACTTTCTAATTTACAAAGAATGGTGATAATGTACGCTCTAGAATTTATAAAGTGTAACCTAGCTTTCATTTTTAAAATCCCTCCGAATCCAATCTTTATACGAATCAATTAGAGTTTAGTGCAATTAAAGTGAATGCGACTACAATAACATTGGGTAGTATTTGTTAAGCTTTTGTCGCAATTCGTGTTTTCGTGGCAACATCCCATCATTATGGCTTTTTTCCCAAATGAAAGTATATAGTCAATTTGCATCCACCACCAAAAAGCAGCTTGCATTGGAATGGGTATCCGTTACATTTGTACAACCTGTTGGAAAAACAGCAAATTGAGTTGAGAAAATTATGACTAGAAACGCATTCGAAAAGTTTATGAACCCAGAACCAAAGGGGGCTAAGAAAAAAGAAATGTTTAGGGCGGAAAAACGCCGTGCAAAAGCAGCCGCAAAAGTTATTGGAGAACAAAAAAGAAAGGAAAAATGGGCAAAGGATCATGGCATTGCACCAACCACCCCTGCACCTTCAAGAAATAAGCAACATGGGTCTGCTGAATTGCCCGCGGACAAGAAACGAGGCAAAGCAAGTACTGCTGCTAAACCAAAAGAGATTCCCCAATCGAATAAAAAGCCTCGGTTTGACAAACGACCTTTTCTCAAGAAGGAAGGCGCGGATGATGAAAAAAAGGCCACAGCTAAAGAAGAAACAGCCACCGATAAACCCCAAAAGAAATTTTCGAAAAAATACATCACTAGCAATAGTGATAAATATTTTAAAGGAGATCAGGTATTAAATGGCCCTTCAACCGAAAATGACATCGAGGCAGATCAAATGCCCCTTAATAAGTTTATTGCATACGCTGGCATTTGTGGCAGACGCGAAGCAGCTGAAATGGTGAAGCTGGGTGAGGTTACCGTAAATGGTGATGTAGTGTATGAACCTGGTTATAAAGTGTCTGAAAAAGACAATGTGGCACTCAAGGGCAATAAACTATTCTTAAAAAAGAACCTAGTTTATATCCTTTTAAATAAACCAAAAGATTTTATCACCACCTCTGTTGACCCAGAAGGGCGAAAAACGGTGATGGATTTAGTAAAAGAAGCCACTAAAGAAAGGGTATATCCTGTCGGAAGATTAGATAGGAACACTACTGGATTATTATTATTGACCAACGATGGAGAATTGGCTCAAAAACTAACACACCCTGGATACCGGATTAAAAAAATATACGCAGTAAAACTAGACAAGCCGATTACTAAAAAGGATTTTCAAAGTATCCTCACTGGCGTAACATTGGAAGATGGTCTTATACAGGCCGATGCATTAGCTTATGGAGAAGCGAAAGACAATACAGAATTAGGCATTGAAATTCATAGTGGCAGAAACCGCATTGTCCGGAGAATTTTTGAACACTTGGGCTATGAAGTAAAATCTTTGGACAGGGTAACTTTTGCTAACCTCACCAAGAAAAATCTCAAAAGGGGCAATTGGCGTATGCTCAATGAAAAAGAAGTGCGCACCTTGAAGTTCATGAACATGTCATTTATTAAAAAAGAATCTGAACCAGAAATGATTTAGGTTCTACGGTTTGAGTTTTTTGGTTTTATGATTGGAGAGTAGTGGCTTTATTTTTTGGAAATTGCATTTTTAATTACAAAAGGCAGCTTTTAAAACAACTTTAAGTCGGTTCCTAGCTACTTACCACTTATAACTTACGACTTACAACCTAAAGAGGTTTTACAATACAGTATATGAAGTTTGAAATTATTGAAGACAACCAATGGTTTGTTGCCATTAATAAGCCAGCGGGTTTGCTTTCCATACCCGATAGAATGCAAAGTGAACCTTCTTTAAAAGATTTATTAAAGCTGCGGTACGAACAAATATTCACCGTTCATAGGCTTGATAAGGAAACAAGTGGGGTCATTGTTTTTGCTAAGGACGAAATATCGCACAAGCAGTTATCGTTATTATTTGAGGGGCGAGAAGTGCGTAAACATTATGTGGGCTTGGTTAACGGCTCCATCGTTCCTCCAGAGGGAAGCATTGACGCTCCTATTGCGGAACATCCAGCAAAGAATGGCAGTATGATGGTACATGCCAAAGGCAAACCCTCCCTTACGGACTATGCAGTGGAAGAAAGCTTCGGCATTTATTCATGGGTAAAGTTTCAGATACACACGGGTCGTACCCATCAAGTACGGGTACATGCAAAATACTTGGGCACCCCAATTGCTTGCGATGCTGTTTATGGGGATGCAAAACCAGTATTGATTTCTTCCTTGAAAAAGAACTACAATCTTTCCAAAAAGGAGGAAGAAGAAAAACCCATGCTCGCCCGATTGGGGCTACATGCTGCGTCGTTGTCTTTTACTTTAAATGAACAGACATTTAATCTAGAGGCAGAACTTCCAAAAGATTTAAAAGCCCTTCTACAGCAATTAAGAAAATGGAAAAAAGGGTCAAGGTTTTAAAAAATAATTCAAAGCGCAGTATGTAAACAGTACCTGCGCTTTTTTTAATGGCATCGTGAAATATGGCAACAAAACCGAAGGAGTAGCGCATTAATTGCGCATCCTCCTCTTTTCAACATTGTTTTTTTAGGTTCATTTTATATCTATACTCATTATTGATTATTTTAGCCCCTCACCTAATATTAACGAGTATGGGCAATAAGAAAGTAACGAAAACAGAGCGTTTAAAGAACCTCAGGAAAAGGATTAGGAAACAAGTGCAACAATTTGGGGTTAGTTCTTTGGAAGGTTGGCTAGAAAACTTAGATTCTGAAACGAGGCTGGAAGCAACAGACCAGATTGAGAAAATGAAGAAGGATCAAACACTCGGCAGCCAAAAATTGGTGATGAAGGATTTTGAAGCTTTTAAAACAAAAGATCTAGACTTTGAATATGAAGAAGAGGAAGAGGAAACGCCACTTGAACGCACCCAGCGACAACAGCGCAGTGGCAAAATAGACGAAATGCTAGATAAGGCCGATGGTATGGTGCTACAGATAAAAGAGGAACTGATTAATCAAATTCTAAACGAAAGTGAAGTTAAAGATGATGCAATGAAACTATTGAAAGGATTGGCCAAGATTGAAAAAGACAGTGGCTTTTTTGACGCTAGAACCTACAAGGGATTAATCAACGAATAGGAATGTGAATAGCAGAGATGTTGATGCCTGATTTGAATTTGTTTTGCGCAGATTATGGGTTGATTTCAATGGTTTTTCTTCACTAATACTTGTAACTGGGAAAGCTTCCAATTTTTTTATTTTAACCCAAACACTTCTTTATTCTGGTCCGCATGAAGTATCGTATAAGTATCATTTTTAGCCTATTGTGTTTCCTTTTGATGGGGAATATGGTTGTAGGTCAAAAAACGATGCTGCGGGTATTTCCCGTAGATTCCCTGTCGAGGGCGATGGCAGACAGTTTAAAGATTAGTCAGTTGTTTGCTTCGACAAATCTTTGCACTTCATACATAAAGTCGCTTCCTGAGTTGTTGAAAAAAAAGGGATTCATAGCAGCTTCCATTGATTCTAGTTGGAAAGTAAAAGACACCAATTTTATTTTGCTTTTCACTGGTAATAAATACCGATTTTATGTAAACAGCATTACCCCCGATGAACAAAAAACAAGCACCTCTGCTAGTGCTAAGTTGAGAAAGGAAGGCAGAGGTACTTTAAACAAACAAAATTTTGGGGCCGTAGAAAAAAAACAGTTTGATTATCACCTTGCCAACGGATACCCATTTGCCACTATTAGCTTAGATAGTTTCCTGCTGTCGGGTGATACTGCTTTAGCTCGTTTACAGGTGGACAAAGGCATCCATTATCGGTTCGACAGCATTAGAAACCAAGGGGCTGCCAAGATTGAAGTCGGTTTTTTATACCATTACTTAGGCATTCAGCCCGGTAGTTATTTTAATTTAGACAAGCTAAATACCATCAACCAACTACTGCTTCAATTGCCCTATTTAGAACAGGCGAAAGAATGGGATTTAACCATGCTGGGCAGTTCGTTTATCATTAATTTATACCTACAACCCAAAAAATGCAACCAGATAGATTTAATAGCTGGGCTACTTCCAGCCAATGACCAAAACGGGGGCAATTTGTTATTTACTGGTGAGGCCACCCTGCGCTTGAAAAACACTTTAGCCAAGGGGGAAACCATCAGTGGCAATTGGCAACAACTGCAAGTGAGTTCGCCGCGGCTCAACCTCAATTTTCAATTGCCCTATTTGTTTAATAGCACTTATGGGGTGGATTTAGGCTTTAGTTTATACAAAAAAGACTCTACTTTCCTCAACATCACCGCTCAAATTGGCTTGCAGTACTTAGCTACTGCCAAACAAAGTGGGGTGATTGCGCTACAACAGTTTACGTCGAATTTGCTTTGGGTGGATACCAATGTAGTGATTGCAACAAAAAGAATACCCGATGTGGCAGATGTGCGGAGTACAAGTATTACCCTTGATTATTCCTATTTTAACACGAATTATCGCCCCAACCCTATCAGAGGATTTGAATATGGGATGGCGCTTTTGGCAGGAACCAAAAACATTAAGAAGAGCAATAGTATTACACAATTGAAGGGTTATGCTTTTGATTACAGCAAATTGTACGACTCAGTGCAACTTCAAAGCTATCAGTTGCGCCTAAAAGCTTATTTCGCTCAATACATTCCCCTTGGTTTGCAGTCTGTTTTGAAACTAAGGACGGACTTGGGATGGCTGGAAAGCCAACGCTATTTTAGGAACGAATTGTTTCAGATTGGTGGTTTTAAGTTGTTGAGGGGTTTCGATGAAGAAAGTGTTGTTGCGAGCAGATTTGGCGTTGCCACAATTGAATATCGATACTTAGTTGGATTAAATTCTTATTTCAATGCATTTACCGATGTAGGACTCACCCAAAACGGTGCTTCGGGTTATAATAACCAATTCATTGGCCTAGGGTTGGGTATGTCTTTCGAAACTAAAAAAGGAATTGTCAACATCAGTTATGCTGCTGGAAAACGCAATGACATACCCTTTAATATTCGGCAAGCCAAAATTCATATTGGGTTTGTTACCTTGTTTTAAGGGTTAGTTATTGGTCTTAGAATTGATCAGGTAATCAAATCAGTATCCCTTAACCAATTGAATGTTCATATTAGCAACCAACTAACATCTACCGCAATTGGTAATGGAAACAATCACTTATACTCTACCTAAAACGTAAATCGCACACTACCAAAAACACCAAAATGATCTACCGCTTGGTTGGTTGCTTTGGATGGCAACACGCGCCACACAAAATCTACTCTAAAGAATTTAAAAATATTGTCCACCCCTGTTCCTAGCTCCATGTACAAATTACCATTGAGGCTTTTGTATGGGTAGTCTCCTACAAAATTTAGTTTTTGGTTAGCATCCGATAAGGTACCCATCACCCCTTTGGCACTCCAGAACTGCCTCCATTTTAATTTTCTGGTTAAAGGAATGTATTTAAAGATGCCGCTACCAATCTTGTGTTCTAAATTAAAACCCAAGTATTCGTCTGAAATAAATTCAAAACGATTCATCAGGTTAAAGGCGTACTTATTATAGTACAGCAATTCATTACCAGGAAGTATTTGTAAAAAATTGTAAGGGGCTTCTCCAAATATTTTGCCTCCAAACAAGTTGTAATACACATTGCCGTATGGAGCAGCACTCACATAATCAGTAACAGAAAAATCTACTTTGTTGTAATCGTAATTGCTGTTGAATACATTCTTGAAGGCATGAGTGTATTGCAACTGTACAATAGCTTTGTCGCTTCCTAGCGAAATACGGGTGAAATTATCTTCTAAGTACCGCTCTGCATAAGCATATCTCAGCTTTAGGGATGTTTCAAAGGAATTAAACGGCTGGTCATTTACCGAAGGAAAATTTTCTTTTGTAGGAAGGTTTTGTAGGGCTTTGTATTCTTTACTAGAAACAGACAGGCCAAACGCGATGCTCTTGTTGGTTTCTTGATAGAAATCAATCCTTTTTTCTTCCGACAATTGAAACTTAAATGGTATGCCTGGGCGACGAAATAAAGTGGCGAAAATATTGTCAGTACCAAATTGGTCGTAATACACCTGCCCATTGTCCAAGTCTTTTTTATATGAAGCACTTAATTCACTCCAGAGGTCGTGGTTAAACACATATTTCACTTCAGCTCTGCCTTTCAAGCGGGTATCGCTAAAGCCATAAGCAGCATATCCACGAATGTTCAAATTTCTATGGAAACCCGAATTGGTAGCAATATCAAAACGGGTACGCGTCCCTTCCCAAGGGTTGCCGCTTACCCAATAAAACCATGGGCCTAGGCGGATGTTACCAAAATCTCGAGTTCCTTTGGTTAAAAAGCTGATGGTGTTGCGGTAGGTTACGTATTTCTTGTTCCGTTCTAGTGTGTCCAATAATTTATAGATGGCCTTTTCATTTTTATTCAGTTCTTCATGACGGTTGCTATTCCAAAAACTATCTGATGTGTTATCATGGCCAGTTGCCAACTCCACCTTTTCGGGCAATTTCGACTTATTGAGTTCATCCACCGTTTTTTCGGAGTTTACCTGAACATTTTTGTAGGTAGTTGTTTTCCTGCCTTTTAGTGCTAGGCTTTTTTTACCAATGGGGCTAATGTCGGCAACAAACTTGTCTTTGTATAAAAACCAAGTAGTGTCATTAATCATCCTATATTCTTGAATGATGGTAAGGCCGCTCAAGAAATTTATATTGGCTTCTGTAGCAGGGCGCAGGGTTATTTTTTGGATAGAAAATGTGGTGTCATGTACCCAACAATCCCCTTCAAAAACATCATCCCCCTTACGTTTAGGGGTAATGCGTAAATGCACCAACCGCCTGTTGTACAAGTATTGTGTATCTAAAAGTTTAAAGGTGTAAAAATTGGGAGCATTGGTATTAAAGGGGCTGATAAACTCTCTATTAAAAACAGGAATGTAGTTAGCGTAAATATTTACATTCTGGTACATGCCCCCTAATTGCTTAATCAAACTTTCGTTTTCAATGCCATTCGTTCTAGTGGCTTTAATAATTTCCCTAGCTTTTTGCGGATCTTTTTGATAATAATAATCGGAGAGTGTTTCCGTTAAATAGGCAGGTAGAAAGGGCTTGTCTTCTGAGGTGGAGTCGATGTAGTCAAATACAAAATTGAGTGGTTTTAATAAGATGTTACTTCCCAGTTTTTTATTGATATTTTCTAAATCAACCTCTAGTTTATTATAGATTTCGTAGCTATAGTTGTTCCAATAAGTTCTGTCATGGATGGGCTTGTATTTCATTATTCGTTTCCAAAACCAAAGCGAGCGGTTGTATTTTGTTTTCACCACCGTTTCGTTCGCAGGCGGTAGCACCACAAGTTTGCAGGTAAGTTGCGAGCTGTCTGCAAGGGCAATAGCGGGAATATTCATGATTTTGTATCCTACACTGCTTATTTGCAACGTATCCTTGGGTAGCAATCGCTCTATATCAAGTTTAAATTTTCCGGAGGAATCGGTTAACACCCCCTTGCCACTTAGCAGAAACTTGGCAGAAGCAAAAGGAAGCGGTTCGTCGCTTTGCTTGTCCAAAACAGTCCCTGTAATAATTTTTCTTTGTGAAAATGAATAGGATGAAGAAACGATACAAGCAATGAAAGTAAACAACAGAATTCTAAAATAATTAGCTGGCATATAGTCAAAAGTAAGATTACCTACCAACTATAGTACCTCCTGCTCTTAGTTTAGCTGCTTTATGAATAAAGCTTAACATTATAATTGGATATTGGCCCATTCCCTGGGCGAAAAAAGCATTGAAGCTGCTAAACGAAGTAATAAATGCACACGTACTGATGCAATGCACTACTTTTATCGCATTAATATTAAAATCTAAACTTTACTTTTTATGAACAGTAATCAAAAATTTTGGGCTGGTGTGTTTTTAGGTGCTGCTGCTGGTACGGCACTAACAGTTTTTTTTACAAGCGATAAGGGCAAGGAAGTAATTGCCGATGCCAAAGAAAAAGCTGAAAAAATAGGTAGCGACATTAAAAACAAACTACAGCATTTAGACGATGAATTAAAGTCGCTTCTAAAAAGAGGGAAAGACATTGCAGAGGATTTAGAAAACAAAGCAGCAGAGTCTATCGTGTAATCAACAATAGCTACCCACGCGCTAGCTGTCATTTCCTTTGATGAGGGTAATCCTCAAACAGTTTTGGGAACTTCTAAAAACTAATAACCCGATTCCAATTTTTTAAAAACGGAATTAAAGGTGCGTTAAACGCTTAAAATTCAGTTTTTAGAAGTTCTTTTTATTATTTTTATTTGAACCCAATATTGTTGTATGGATCAAAATGAAAAAGCCTTTTTCGCAGAAGGCAAAGAAAAATTAGCCGCCTATTTTCAAGATAGGCTTCTCCTGATAAAATTACAAACCGCCACCATCACTGCAAGGCTTTTGGCGCTGCTGTTTACTGGATTGGTTATTTCTTTATTGAGTCTTTTTGTATTGTTATTCACCAGTATTATGGGAGGCTATTATTTTGCCCATATCACTGGAAGTTTATTTGTAGGTTTTGGCATTATTGCGGCCTTTTATTTTCTGTTGTTAGTATTGGTAATATGGTTTAGAAAGCCATTGCTGGAGAAAAAAATTATAGACCTTGTTATTAAAGTGTTTTTTGAAATAGAGGAGGACAGCGATGAAATCAAATAATTTATTGGCAGGAATTTCCTCCATAGAAGAAGCTAAAAAAGCGATACAAATTGTAAAAAAACGCATAGAAATTAGGGAGGAAGACTTGGGCGAGTATGCCAAACAATTGCCAGAAGAAACCATTCAATTGCTCACTAGCTCCGTTTTTCCTAGCATGATTAGCAAGCAGTTTGGTGGTAGTATTTGGACGCTTCTTTCCAAAACATTCCAATTATTTGCGCCCAGCCTCACCAGCAATAAAAAACAAAACGATTGGAAATCCCTTTTGCCTCAATTGGGGCTGATGACATTGATGGCTTTGTCCAATAAAATATTTACCAAAAAGCAACAAAAAAACGAGGCGTAACCAAGTAGTTCACTTCCTTCCTTCAACACAACATCGTGGGAAAGATGCTTTGGAACAACGCAATTACCAATAGATGCGATAAAATCACTATCAACCAGATTTTGTGTTTGAAAAACTGGTACGTAGCACGTGCCACGTACCAGTTTTTTTTTGAAAACCCTATCGTAGCACGTGCTACGTACCATTTTATTTTAGAAAACCGTGTCATGGCACGTGCTACGTACCATTTTATTTTAGAAAACCGTGTCGTGGCACGTGCTACGTACCATTTTATTTTAGAAAACCGTGTCATGGCACGTGCTACGTACCATTTTATTTTTAAAACCCTG
>JAIXOJ010000046.1 GCA_027486835.1 Chitinophagaceae bacterium | reverse complement strand
TGACTTTTGACACTCGGAAATGACTTTTGACACTCGGAAATGACTTTTGACACTCGGAAATGACTTTTGACACTCGGAAATGACATTTTGCACTGGGAAATGGCATTTTGCACTCGGAAATGGCATTTTGCACTCGGAAATGACATTTTGCACTCGGAAATGACATTTGACACTCGGAAATGACATTTGACACTGGGAAATGACATTTTGCACTGGGAAATGACATTTTGCACTCGGAAATGACATTTTGCACTGGGAAATGGCATTTTGCACTGGGAAATGGCATTTTGCACTCGGAAATGACATTTTACACTGGGAAATGACTTTTTGCACTGGGAAATGGCATTTAGCATTCGGAAATGGCATTTTAGACTCGGAAATGACATTTAGCATTCGGAAATGGCATTTTGCACTCGGAAATGGCATTTTGCGCTCGGAAATGCCATTTCGCATTCGGGAATGGCATTTTGCACTCGGAAATGGCATTTTGCACTCGGAAATGGCATTTTGCACTCGGAAATGACTTTTTGCACTGGGAAATGGCATTTTGCACTGGGAAATGGCATTTTGCACTCGGAAATGGCATTTTGCACTCGGAAATGACTTTTTGCTCTTGGAAATGGCATTTGGGCCATGAAAAATCACATTTGGGCCATGAAAAATCACATTTGGGCCATGAAAGATCACATTTGGGCCATGAAAGATCACATTTAGGCAATGTAAGACGGCATTTAGGCCATGAAACACGGCATTTTACACTTGAAAATGATATTTAGCACACAGAAATGACATTTTACACTGGGAAATGACATTAAAGTAAATTATTGGTGTAATTGAAAGGTCAATTATAATAAACAGTAGAAAATTCATTCGTTCATTCGTGGCTCCCCCCTTTTAAGCTTATTTCCTTGCCATAAATAAATAGCTATTTAACTACATTGCCCATTCCCCTTTTACTTTGCAGCCTTCAACGAATCGATTGCGGAATTCTAAACGATAATTTATATGAAAAGGCTCTACTTCACTATTCTTACATGTTTGTGTTTTTTAGCTTACGGGTATGCCCAACAAGGTACTTTCATTGCCTTGGATAATGCAGGCAATTTGTACCGAATTAATATCCTTACCTGCGCCAAAACCAAACTAAACTTGTGTACAAACACGGTTGGCAATCCTTTGTCAATCGCTCTGGACAGTAATAAACTGTACATCAACGACAACAAAGGCAACCTGTATGTGAATACGCTTGGTACAACCGGTACTACAGGTAATTGTACGTTACTAGGAAAATTCAAAAGTGCCAGTACCGCTATTTATGGACTAACGGTCGGCCCTAATGGAATAGTATATGCAGCCAGTGGCAATCTAATTGAAACCTATAATCCCACAACTGGTGTATTTGGCACATTAGGCTCTTTGCCTGCAACTTATTTAGTAGGAGGCGATTTGCTTTTTTACAAGAATGAGTTGTACGAAGCATGTCAAAATGCCGCAGGCACTAGCTACTACTTGGTGAAAGTGAATTTGGCTAATCCTGCTGCCAGTACCATTTATATGAACTTTAATAGTGGAAGCAATATTTTCGGATTTGCTGGCGTAACCCAACAGTGTAGTAACAACCAAACTTATGCAGTAAGCAGAACAGGTGATATATATGCAGTTGATTTAGTCAATAAAACACAGTCAACCACCGTAAAGTGTTCACTAGGCATTACGATTAATGATGCAGCTAGTGTAGCAGAAACAACTATCGACTCAAAACCTCCCACTCCGAGCAATGTTACTTCCCCCATCAATGTGTGCGTTGGGTCATCTTACACTTTTACAGTTACACCAACAGTAACCGCTACCGACCCGAACGATACCCTCCGTTGGTATGTATCCACTTCCACATTGCCCACAGGTACACCCAAAGTAAACACGGCAACACCTAGTTCAACCACTTATCTGGTTTCGCAATACAACCCAAATAATGGTTGCGAAAGTGATTCACTTACCATCATTTTGAATGTAAGGGCCAATCCGTCTGCACCATCTGCCACCGCATCTACGCCTAATTGCGCTGCGGCGGCTACGGTAACAGCAACCATTACTGGTACTGTACCCAACCTTGGCTACACGATCAATGGAACAACCTATACCGCTTCCAACATTTTTACCAACGTTGCTGGAGGCATTTACAATGTGCGGGTAAAGGATACCCTTTATGGTTGTGTATCACCTAGCACCGCTGTTTCAGTTATACCACAGCCACTTTCTCCTATTAAACCGACCATCTCCCCCGCTACTGTCTGTGAAGAAACATCCCCTACTTTCACTGCAAGCAACGCTTCTTTATACCAATTCTTTAAAAATGGGGTACCACAAACCAATGTATCCGCCAATAATACCTACGCACCAGGCGTTATTAAATTAAAGGATACCATTAAAGTGAGGAGTTATGCGGTGCCTACGCTTACTTTCGATGGAAACATCACTGAATCTTTTTGGGGGCCACCCATTGCCACTTCTGCGGGCGGGCCTTCTAGTGGTTTTGCAACTAAGCCAGAAATTAATGCCCTCTACGTACGCAACAATATCCAAAACGTATATTTGGCTGTCGCAGGATCTGTTCATAATGATGAACGGATTTTAGTATTCATCGATTCAAAAACGGGCGGATATAGCAACGGCAATTTTGGACGTCTCAATGCGCCACTAGGCCTGTATGATTATAACCAAAACAACCAATTTGACGCTGGCTTTAATCCTGATTATGTACTCGCTTTTGGTACTAACCCTACGGAAAATAATTACTATGCAGATTTATATACGTTAAGCGGTTTTGCTGGAAGCGGCGGTGGCCCTAATAAATATTTAGGCGATGCAATATCCTCTACCATTTTTGGTGCTAATTCAGCTACTGGCAGCAATACCAAAGGTTTTGAAATTGCTTTCCCATGGACGGATATTGCCTATGACTCAGCCTTTGGCAATCTAAAACTAATGGTCATGTATGTCAAAAACGATGGCACCATCAGTAACCAGTTTATCACAAGGGCCAATGCTGGTGAGAATGATTATGGTAAAGTAGTCGTCAATTTTGCCAATGCTGCCCCTAACCCAGTCATCTTTACGCCTGACCCCAACTGCTATGAAGAAACCATAGTTGCCGTTACCTCAAGAACGAAGCCTACTTTTTCTATAGCGAAACAATTGTGCTTTAAAAAAACACCGCCTACATTACCTACAACCTCCAATGAAGGCATTTCAGGCACTTGGTCTCCAGCTACTGTGGACAATACCGTTTCTGCCGATTATATTTTTACGCCCAACGCAAGTGAATGTGCTTGGAAAGATACCTTAAGTATCACCATTACCCCTCGTACCAAACCCACTTTTAACCCCATCAATCCATTTTGTTTTGGTTCGATAGCCCCTAAATTTCCTACCAGCTCCATTGAAGGTTTTACTGGAACTTGGTCGCCTAGCGTGATTGATAATAAAAATAGTGGTGTCTATTTCTTCACGCCTGATACCTCTTTATGTGCAGATACCGCTTCAATAACTATCACCATTATTCAAAAAACGACCCCCACTTTCCCTGCCATTGCACCGTTTTGCAAAAACAGTATCCCACCCATTTTACCCACTACTTCCAATGAAGGATTTACGGGTAATTGGACACCGGCTCGCATTGACAGTTCTGTAAGTGGCAGCTATTCCTTTCAACTCGATGCCGGACAATGTGCCAATCCGGTTACCATCAACATTACCATACCCACTACCATCAAACCTACTTTTACGGCTATAAGTGCTATCTGTAAATTATCCACCCCGCCAAGTCTGCCTGCGCAATCTATTGAGGGTATTGCAGGTAATTGGTCACCCAGTAGTATTGACAGCAGCAAAAGTGGTTACTATTATTTTACACCAACAGGAAGCACCTGTGCAGACACCGCTTCACTGTACGTGGATGTGACAGACAATGCTACCCCAACATTTACTCCAATTGCTGCCATTTGTAAAGGAAGTAGCGCACCCGTTTTACCAAATCAGTCTTTAGAAGGATTTACGGGTTATTGGATACCTGCCAAGGTGGATAGCACCCAAAGTGGGAATTACCTGTTTATGCCCAATTTGGGTCAATGTGCACTTGCAGGAAATATTTCCGTAACAGTGAAATCGCTTCCTACTTCGCCTACAGCTACTTTGTCTATTCCTACTTGTAGCGATGCTACCACTATCACTGTTTCCATGAGTCCAAGTGTTCCAGATATTGGCTTTAGCATCAATGGTACTAGTTATAGTGGTACTAATGTGTTTACCAATGTTGCAGGTGGTTCCTATAACCTTACAGCCAAAGACACCATCAGCGGCTGTGTCTCCCCTGCAACAATACTTAACGTTACTCCTCAACCAATTACCCCGCCTACCCCTGTAATAACTCCTGCATCGGTTTGCGAGGGTAGCTCGCCTACTTTCACCGCTACCAATGGAGGTTTGTACCAATTCTTTAAAAATGGCGTGGCGCAAACGAGCATTGCTACCACCAATACCTATAGCCCTGGGGTTATTACCACTAAAGACACCATTAAAGTACGCACCTATGTCATACCGCCAGTAACTTTCGATGGCAATATCAATGAATCATTCTGGGGTAATCCTTTAGCCACTTCGGCAGGTGGCCCAGCTTCTGGATTTGCAACTAAGCCTGAAATAAACGCCCTATATGCACGTAATAATATCCAAAATTTATACGTTGCTTTGGCAGGTTCTGTACATAACGACGAGCGAATTTTGGTGTTTATCGACTCAAAAACAGGTGGTTACAATGATGGTAATTTCGGAAGATTAGGTGCGCCACTAGGTCTATACGATTATAACCAAGCCAATACTTTTGATGCTGGATTTAATCCTGATTATGTCTTGGCTTTTGGCACCAACCCTGCGGAAAATAATTACTATGCAGATTTATACACGCTTAGTGGTTTTGCAGGTAGTGGCGGTGGCCCTAATAAATTCTTGGGCGACGCTACCACCTCGTCTGTGTTTGGCGCTATATCTTCCACTGGTACAATTTCTAAAGGTTTTGAAGTAGCCTTTCCATTGGCGGATATTGCTTACGACACCGCTTTTGGCAATATCAAATTGATGGCGATGTACGTTAAGAACGATGGCACCATCAGTAACCAATTTATCTCAAGAGCCAATGCTGGAGAAAATGATTATGGCAAAGTAGTGGTTGATTTTTCCAAGGCAGCCCCCAACCCCGTGAGCTATGCCCCTTCTATCAGTTGCTATGCGGAAACATTGGTTACGGTAAATCCTTCTACAAAGCCTACTTTCAATATTCCTACCCAATTGTGCTTTAAGAAAACGCCTCCGGTTTTACCTACTTCTTCCATCGAAGGAATAACAGGTACTTGGACTCCGTCCGCAGTAGACAGCACCTTTGCAGGTACCTATATTTTCACCCCAGCCACTGGCAGTTGTGCATTCAACGACACGGTGAACATTACCATTGTGCCACGTACCAAACCAACCTTTACCCAAATACCTGCATTTTGTAGAGGAAGTGTAGCACAAGTGTTACCTAGCACCTCATTGGAAGGCATCACCGGAAATTGGTTGCCTAATGTAATTGATACCACAAAAGATGGCGTTTACTTATTTACGCCAGATGCAGCTTTGTGTGCAGATACCGTTTATATGTCAATAAGCGTTACCCAGAAAACAACCCCCACTTTCACCGCCATTGCTCCTTTCTGTGAAAAAACAACCCCGCCACTCTTGCCTGCGGTTTCACTAGAAGGAATTACCGGAACTTGGAATCCTGCAAAAATTGATAGCACCCAAAATGGGGTATATACCTTCACACCCGATGCAGGACAATGTGCTACAATAACCACACTGTCTATAACGCTTACCCCTAAAATAAAACCCAGCTTTGCGCCCATTAATGTTCCTTGCAACTTAACGGTGATACCTAACCTACCCGCTACATCCCTAGAAGGAATCGCAGGTACTTGGAATCCTAGTGTTATTTCTACTATTAAAAGTGGTTACTATTCTTTCACCCCTGATGCAGGACCTTGTGCCGACACGTCTGGCATATTTGTATTAGTAACCAATCAAACCAAACCTACCTTCCCTGTCATTCCACCCATTTGTGGCGGCTCAATTGCACCAATTTTGCCAACAGTCTCTAACGAAGGCATCACTGGTACTTGGAGTCCAGCCACCATCAATAATACCACAAGTGGCAACTATGTGTTTACGCCAACCGCTGGTATTTGTGCAGAAACAGTGACTATTTCCATAACTGTGAATACTAAAACAAAACCAACTTTTGCTGCAATTGCCCCTATTTGCAATGGTGATATAGCCCCCATACTACCCACCACTTCTATCGAAGGCATCCCAGGAAGTTGGAATCCAACCATTATCAGTAACACGGCGAGTGGTAACTATTTGTTTACCAATGCGAACAGTGTTTGTGCAGACACTGTCACTATTTCTGTAACCGTTAATCCGAAAACAAAACCAACATTTGCCGCTATTGCTGCTCTTTGCAAGGGTGCTGCTGCACCGAACCTACCAACTATCTCTAAGGAAGGCATAGCAGGTACTTGGAATCCGGCTACCGTTAGCAATACCCTTACAGGTAAATATTTATTTACACCCACCGCTGGCATTTGTGCAGATACGGTGTGGGTGCAGGTTCAAGTGGATACCTTAAAAGTGCCCACCTTCAACCCCATTGCCGCCATCTGCGAAGGATCCACGCTGGTATTGCCCACCACTTCGCTAAATAGTGTCAACGGCATTTGGTCGCCAGCACCTGATAATTCGCAAACAACCACCTATCTATTTACCCCCACAGGTGCAGGATGTGCAGCTACCGTCAATCTAACGGTAACAGTCAATAAAAAGCTTTCGACTACGTTTAATCCCATTTCGGCCATTTGTAATGGCACCACACCACCAATTTTACCTGCCACTTCTTTGGAAGGTTTTACAGGCTCGTGGACACCGAGCGTGATTGATAACACGAAAGATGGAACGTATCAATTTACCCTAGCCGCTGGTCAATGTGCACTTGCACCTGCTCCAATTACGGTGCAAATACAAGACAAACCCATTTTACCAACCATTGCTGGACCGACCTATGTGGCAGTGGGCGAGTTCATTTCGCTGAGTGCCAATGTACCCAATGGATTATGGAGCAATACCCCAGCCACAATAGCAACCATCAATACCAATGGAGAACTAACAGGGCTAGTAGCGGGAACCACTACCGTAAAATATAAGGTTTCCAACACTTGTGGTGATACCACGGCTATTACCCAAGTAGAAGTAACCACCCCATCTGTATTTATCCCTAACACTTTCAGCCCTAACGGGGATGGTAAAAATGATTTGTTCTATGTGAGAGGCAATACCAATATTTATAAAATGGTGGAACTCCGCATCTTCAACCAGTGGGGTAATTTGCTGTATGAAAACAAAGGCTTTGTAGATGACCCTAACATTGCTTGGAATGGTACGCAAAACGGCAAAGCCCAGCCCGCGGGTGTGTACATTTATGTAGCCAAGGTAACCGATAAAAAAGGAGACACTTTTGTGAAAAAAGGTGCAATCAACTTAATAAGATAGTAAGCATACCATCTATCACACCCCCAATAAAAAAACGTCCTAACCAGTTGTAAGCGGAACAATGGTTAGGACGTTTTTTTTTGAGATAGAAAGAACATATCCCAAGTACTATGAAACAATTACCGATTAGACAAGCCTTCAAATGGCTAATTCAGTCCCATTATTTATCCATTATCATTAAATGTACCAATATGCCAAAGAATGCCCGACGGGTCGTGCAAGAAACATTCTCTACCCCAAGGATGGTACTGAATCGGAATGAGCCTTACGCCAGCAAATTTTTGTGGAAGATTGAGTGCAGCTAGCGTAGCAAAATAGGTTTCCACATTGGCTACCTGCAAAAACACCATCGTGTTATCCACCCAATCTTTAACGTAGGCTTTTTGCAGATAAAACCCAAACCCATCTAATTGAAACAAACACATCGTTTCCCCTAATACAATTTCTTCAAACCCCCATTCGCGGTAAAACGCTCTGGACAATTCATAATCTAAAGCCCCAACAAATGGACGGATGGCAATAACAGATGGCTGCATGATTTATCGTTTTGAAGGGGTAAAGTAAAGTGATTTTTGGGGGGGATTAGTTTTGAAGGGAAGAATTATTGCGAAAGATATAAAGGGTATTAGGATTGTGCTAACGATTTTTTATCATAAGAAATTACTTTATTGTTATTCTCAATGGCCCCAACATTCGAGGACAAAATTCTGGTGATATACCATACTTTATTCTTTCAAACTCAATAACATCTCCCGTTTTTAGTCTGTTAATTAAGGTAAGCATATCATTGGTCAACTTACAACCCAAAGTGTTTGCAAACGTCTCTTTGTCTTTATTTTTTTGTAGAATACTACATTGGAAACCGTTGATACTAAACAAAAAATTGTAGTTACAATTCGGAATTTTAATTGACAAATAAGGATTCGCAAGAATTCTATTCAAAGTAATTGTTGTGTCATAAGTAAATGCTAATTGCCCAGTTGGTTCATTAATTGAAAACAAATTAAACAGCGCACAATAAATCAATTTATTTCCTTTAAAAATCTTCACAGTATCAACACCTCTATGTTCAGGCGTAAGAACAAAACAACTGTCATTAACTAAAACTGAAGATTTTACGGAGGTTAATTTATATCCTCTTACATTTTTTTGCCCAACTATTTGTAGGCGATTGTCCATGCCAATATACAATTGGTTGAGATCTTTATTAATCAAATCTATATTGATGAGTTTAATCTGCCCAATCGTTAGTAATGGAAAAAAAAATGGTAGATAGGTGGTAATAAATTTCATATCCAACGAGATTTGGTGTATTTTAGAACTTCATAAAACCGATAACTGAGTGAATGGTAGCAGCCGCATGTTTGCGCCAGCGAGGGAACAAGTAGCCCTATAGAATTTTTATGTCCAATCAATATCAAGATTATTGTTTAAAAAGCTCGATGGTTCAATAAATTCAAGGGCTAGCTTTTGCAAAATGTCTAATGACAAAAGTCTAACTTTCAACCAACTGGTATTTTGGTCGCTCATTTTATTGTGCCATTGACTAGAATATAAATTTGTCAAATAATTTCCCAATTTTTGAAAGTCCAGAATTATGTCATTGTCAATATTTATAAAATCAGACATAGAATGCAAGAATTCTGGTTTAAATAACACTTCAATTCTTCCTTCAATTGACTCTACAAAACTTATCAATACATCCTCTGAATAATTAGCCAAGTTTGATGCACAAATAAAAAGAATCAGTCTTATTTCGTCAAAGTGATATCTTCTAATTTTTTGCTCGACGTCAAAATTCTCAAATTTGTCAGTAGTCATTCTAGTTTTTTATTAAAATTCAAGAACTCCAATGTTTGTTTATTAGTTTACCTTTTTCTAAAGTTGAGGTTTATCCTTCTCTGATTGCGATAAAAGAAAAATAGTTTGGCAATCTTATGAAAAAGGAATTCCCCAAAGTTAAAGATTGGAATATTCTTACAAATTCTATTCAAAAGCAAAATTAATTGCGTCTAATCAGTTTAAAAGGAAATGGAATTCAAAAGCCCATATGTACTGTTAAAGCGACTTAACCTGCGGAACAAATAGCGCAGCAATATGGCAATAACAGTTGGCTGCATGATTTATCGTTTTGAAGAGGGTAAAGTAAGGTGATTTTTTGGGGGGGATTAGTTGTGTGGGAAGATTTAAAGCAAATGGTATAAGTAAGTTTTAATCTAGTCTTCACTTTTTACTTTTCTTTACTTTCTCATTAGTAAATAAATCAGCCGTATATTTTTCATAAAGCTCAAATAAAAACACCATTCGGTTGGCTTCATTGATAAATGGCTGTGGTCTGTAAGCCATATCAACGGCTTTGTCCAATTCGTTATGCGCTTTTAATAAAGCATGAGGCATCGTTAAAGGGTCGTAGAGGTCGGCAAGTGAACTGTTGGGAAATTGCAGCCTTGCGTCCAAAACTTTTTGGGCTGCTGTTTCTATTCCTTTTACTTGCTTAGCAGTGGGGTTTTCTGGCCAAGGGTAGTTGTTGTAAACAATGGTATTTGAATAGCTATAATCACTTTTCATCCTTCCACATGTATTGCGCATCCATGTATTGTGCATTTTTGAACTAATAATTCCAAAATGAAATAGTGTAGCATTTGGTAAGTTAAAAAGTTTATCTCCGCAAATAACATCTTTGCTGCAAAATGCAATGGGAATATAATCTCTTCGTTCAGATGAAACTTTGGGTATTGCTAAGTACTCAGCGTTTGGTTGTCTCTCCTCACCAAATAGATAAGGAAATTGTGCCGCCTTCTGCGTCTGAATTCTCTTACTATTTTCTCTAAATTCCTTTACTCTTCCAATTCTTTCGTAAATCGAATTTATATCGGCTACTTCTTTTAAGTCTATGTCTTTGAGCCAAATACAATACCGGGGTATGTTGTTTAGAAACTCTTTGCCCATTAAAAATGGCTTAATATATCTCTCAGCATTAGGTGATTTAATGATTAAAGCATCCTTTTCTTCTTGATTGAGAAGTAAATTTCCGTCATCTATTGCATCGCTGCCTCTGTTGATTTCAGGTACATTACAAATTGGAGTGCTTCTCTTTTGAATAAAAATGTCCTTTGCTTCTATTAGGTAAGGGTTAATGTTTTTGACCTTCAGCTCATGTGGCTCTCCTTTTATGTTTTCGTATTCAAAGATGGTTTTGTTGGTTGTATCAAAAGAAGCAAAGCCAATAATAACGCAATGGACTGCGGCATTTCCCTTTGCTTCATTTCGCCAACAAAATGTGCGATGAGCAAAGTGTATTTTTATTTTATAAAGATTGAAAAGTAAACTCCATAAGATACCTGTTTGTTCGCCTTGTATAATTGAATTTGTAGATACAAAAGCAACTAGGGTTTTGGTTTTTTGTATCAGTTGGGCTGCTTTTACATACCAAGCAGTTACGTAATCTAAAACGCCAGCTCCTTTTACTGATGAGAATATTTTTAGCATATCCTTCTTCTGTGCCTCATTTTGCCATGCATATCCTATAAACGGAGGGTTACCAATGATATAATCAAATGCATTTTCTAACCCAATTTTTTCATTGATATTCTTTCTTTCATCGATAATTGTAAGATGCTTGGTTTTAATGTTTACGGATTTGTATTCGGTAAATGGTTCGCTTACAATAACAGTGGTATTTTCTGCTTCAATCTCAATCGTATTATGCTTTAACAAATCGTTCCAATCAATCTGCAATGCATTACCATGAACAATATTAGCGGCTTTTTTCAAGGGTAAACGAACAAAGTATTGTCCAAATTCATTGCTTATTTGCATGTTCATTTGGTGATCTACTAGCCACATGGCCACTTCTGCAATGCGTGCTGGAAACTCTTCGTATTCAATGCCATACATCATATCTACATCGAGCCAAATAATTTCCCGAATATCTAAAACACCCTGTCCCGTTTTGTAGGTGGCCCTTAGAATGTCTAATTCCAGTTGGCGTAACTCTCGGTAAGTAATTACCAAGAAGTTTCCACAGCCACAAGCAGGGTCAAGGAATTTAAGTTTGCTTAATTTTTTATGAAAAGTGGACAGTTTATTTTTATTGTCTTTGATATTTTCAAACTCTTTCCGTAGGTCATCTAAAAAAAGCGGTTTAATCAATTTTAAAATATTGGTTTCGCTGGTGTAATGCGCTCCTAAGTTTCGGCGTTCTTTCGGGTTCATCACGCTTTGAAACATCGAACCAAAAATGGCTGGAGATATTTTGCTCCAATCTATATAGCAACAGTTGAGCAAGGCTTGACGCATTTTGGTGTCGAAACTTGCGTTGGGCAAGTTTTCTTCAAACAGTTTTCCATTTACATAGGGAAAGGCAGCTAGTTGCTCATCCAGGTTTTTAAACCGCTTTTCTTTTAGGGTATTCAATACCTGAAAAATTTCTTGCAGTTTGGCCGCAAGGTCGCTTCCGTCCTCGGCGGTGCGTTGTTCTATATATTCTTGGAATTGTTGTTTTTCGAAAATGGTGGTGTCTTCGGCAAATAATAAAAACAGAATGCGTACCAAATACACTTCCAAAGCATGACCAGTGTAGCCTATTTCTTCTAGCCGGTCGTGCAGCTTACCCATAAGCTCCGCTGCTTTAATGTTAGCAGGGTCTTGTTCTTTGTATATCCTTTTTTGATACCCTAAAATGTAGCTAAACTGCTGTACATGATGGACTAGATTATTAAGCGTAAAAGTTACGGTTGTATCTTCTTCAAGATCGTACAGTTTAAAATTTTCAAAATCACAAATTAGTATGTATTTAGGCAGCTCGTGTTCTTTTAAACCGTGGGTGTAGTCTTTGGCTTGCTGGTAAGCTTTATCGAGGTTTTTACCCCTGCTTTTCATTTCCACCAAAATAGTTCCTTTCCACAACAAGTCGATATAACCGTCTTTGTCGTCCAGTTTTTTAACTCGGTGTTCAAAAGTGGCCACCCGTTTTCTGCTGATGCCAAACACGTTAAAGAAATCTATTAAAAATGGTTTTGCATCCGCTTCTTCGTTTGAAGTGTCTGCCCATTCTTTGGAGAAATGTACTGCCCTATCTCTTATTTCGTTCCAGCTTAATGCCATTTTTTATTAAGTTTTTTGAATTAATATTTTTGCAAATAAAATTCTACTGGATTTACGAGATTTTTCTCCTATCCATTTCCGACATGTAGTATTCATATGCACTTCCTGTGATAAAAAATGTCAAAAAAAGATAGTTGAGTAAAAAGTAATTAAGGGCTATTCTATATCCTATAATTATTGAATTTTTTATTGTCAATCCAAAGTCGATTTCTAGCCATTTTATGGTAAACGTATTTGGTTCAACATTTCGAACAGAAATATTGAATATATAAGTCATACTGCATAGTACAATCACCAGTATTGATAATACAACTAAATAGCTTGTAATTGAAATGAATCGCTTAAAGAAATTTTTTTTTTGTATTAATCTTGTAATATCGGTTTCTGTTTTGCTTGAAGTTTCAAATTTTGTATTTTCAAACTTGTCGAAAATGCTAACAAGTAATGACATAAATAGGGAAACAGAGATTGAGAACGCTGACATAACGTAACCTATTATGTCTTTTGAAATACCCTTCGTTAACTTAAAAAGCATCAAACAACTAATCAGTAGTATAATCCATTGAATATTGCTAAAATAAAATTTCGGCTGTTCATCATCTCCGTTAATATTAATCGACTGCCATTTATGACCGCCTTTAATTAAAGGTTTGATTAAATTTTTAACGCTCTTGTATTGCATACAGGATATAAATTTCTGGTTTAACACTTTCTAATAGTTGAAAGCAGTAGTTTTTGATTCTTAAGAAATCACTTTCATCACCAACTATGGCTATGTATTTTGACAAAAGTATGCTTGGTTGGATTTCAAACGACGTACCTAAATCAAAAGGAGATGTCTTATCTGTTGTGGTGTCTTTCAGAGTTCCTTTCTTTTTAACAAATTCTCCTAAATGCATTAGTCTAGTAAAGAGAGTTTGTTGTATTGGTTCTATTGTTTGTTCGAATTCTTCTACTGAAAAATCGTCATTTGTAGGTGTAATTTTAACAGTCACTTTGAAATTTCTTGTAGATTGTGTATTTGTATTTTCTAATAACGTATTGCCTGGTATATCAGTTGTAAATGATAATCCACTAACTATTGCATTAGATTTAAAATCACTAATTATAGAATTTGGTACAAAACGTTTAACTGTGGGTTGGTTAAATACCCCATTATGTGAAAAGAAATTTTGCCAAAACTTTTTCATCACACTATCTATGGAGTCGTCAGAATATGATTGTAAAAAAAGAGTAGATTTACTCGATTGCAATGGACAATACAGCAAAAAATAAAAATCTTCCGTGATAGCATCTCGTTCATCTACATCTGACTTATTTGACTTATCAATCGTCGAAGTCTTCTTTCTTTTTCTGCCATAACTGCCGCCTTCTACTTTCCCTTCAATAATAAACTGTTGAGTATGCAAAAAAATGTTCGCATTTACCTCAGGATCATCAATGTTTGGCTGATTGGCCGTCATACATTTTTTGCTTACTGTATCTGAGAACATTTCGGGCTTGTCTAACGCAGAAATGAAACGACTGAAGACCTCAGTTATTATGAAACTATCGGTCAAATCGTTTTGATTTGCTTCGTTTATAAGATTCCTAAAAAGCCACCTATTAGTATTTTCTATTGTTCCATTTGATGGCTTTAATTGAATTGTATAAGCTGTTAATTTTGGTTCGTGAGTCATATTGTTTATTTTATTTTCCTTAAACTTTGTTTGGTTTCCGTAAGTTCTTTCAAAACTCATAAATAGACGAATAACCTAATTATTAAGAAATATGTTTTTTTATTATATAGATTAATCGTCCTTTAAAATTGCTCTTGTTCTTCTGAACTTCATTTTGGTGAAATCCTACTTTTATTTCTAAATATCCTATTCCTCTTTATTTTATTTCTTATTTTTATTCTCCTATTCCTTACTCCCGCTACAACTTCTTCACTACAGCTACATTCATCATAAGTTTCTCTTGCACCTCAGCTTGAGCGTGTGTACCATTTTGCGGTGAGGTTTACAAAAGCAGAAGAAAGTAATGACTCTATTGGTGCCGCCTTACTGTCTGCTGTGAGGTAAGCATCGGTGGATACAAAAAATTGACTCACTATTTATCAAAAGTGAGAACACAAAAATAGGGGAATCCATATAAAGGATTGTCATTTTATCCCACACCTTTGTGTATATTTTAAATCAACCATTCAACATCAAACCAAGCCAAAGGATGTGATATTAATTACATCAACAAACGCAGCAGTTTCATTTTCAACGAAAAAAACACAGAAATTGGCATAAAGATTTCATCTACCTGTGTTTTTTGCATCCCTAAGTTGTCCGATACCTATATATAAGTGAGTAGAAACGGCCTTTTCTTTTCTCAATGCTAAAAAATGTTTTGATTTAAGCTAGAAAAAGTAAAAAACATTGTTGCAAATATTTTTTTTGATTAGAATCAAATCATTCCCATATTTTTGACTTCCAGATACGAATCACCTAAAAACTGTTTAGTATGTTCCTACTTATTCCCTCGCTGGCAAGACTGAATAAAAAGCCTATAACCAGCAAAAAAATGCCTAACACTCGGGTAAAGAGCAATACCCCAAAAGTGCCTCCCAGTTTCATTTACTTTTTTGAATTCTTCACACTCATTCTTGCACTTAGCAGACTACGGGAGTTGGCAGGCTGAACACGTTTTTTAGTGCCGTACCTTATCGGCGCAGCTATAAAAATCAATTTTTACTGCCATTCCTTATCGGCGCAGCTATAAAAATCAATTTTTACTCCCGTTCCTTATCGGCGCAGCTATAAAAATCAATTTTTACTGCCATTCCTTAACGGCGCAGCTATAAAAATCAATTTTTACTGCCATTCCTTAACGGCGAAGCTATAAAAATCAATTTTTACTGCCATTCCTTAACGGCGAAGCTATAAAAATCAATTTTTACT
>JAIXOJ010000110.1 GCA_027486835.1 Chitinophagaceae bacterium | reverse complement strand
TAAAAACGCAAAAACAATTCGAGCATAAAATTATAGCAAACCGTACATAAATTAGAGGTAGACAAAAAATATAAAGTAAGCGATATTGATGATACAAAAAAAGCCCTAGAAATAGGGCTTTTTTTGGGTTAATTCAAAGGATAATTGGCGGTGAGTACTTCCACCTTTTTTTTCTGATTGCCGCTTTTGGCGTTAACGCTGACTGTTTGTTCGATAGTTAATTGATGCCATCCATTGAGCTTCACATAGCGTTCTAGCACTGGCGATGGATAACTGCTTAACAAAAACTTGCCATCTACCTTGCCTATCAGCTTTAACAACGCTTCAAAATCGTCCTCAGTGTAGCCTCGATAGTGTCCACAATTGCTGTTGTGGTAAGGTGGGTCAATATAGAAGAAGCTATTGGGCGTATCTCTCGACTGAATGACATACAGCGCATCTGTTGATTCTATTTGAACATTCTGTAGTCTTAATGCCAATTGCTCAGTGAACTGGCTTTTCTTATTCACAATCTTTAGCGAAGTTGTTCCAGTTGACTTATCATAGCCCCAACTGCCATCTAACTTGGCACTAAATGATTGAGACGATAGCACCCATACAGCCCAAGCCCTGCGAACCTCAGAAAAGAGGTGCGGTTTGTTATAAATCACCCAAGCATCGTCATGCGCACTCCTACTGTGTAAGGTCACATTGACCAGTGTCTGTAGTTCATTTAGTTGATTCTTGCAGACACTATAGAAATTCATCAACTCCCTGTTGGTGTCGTTAAGAACTTCGCAACTGCTCGGTTCTTTTGCAAAAAAGATTGCCGCACCTCCTGTAAACGGTTCGCAATAGAGGTTATGCTCTGGTATTAGCGAAACTATTTTCGCCGCTAAGTTTTGTTTACCGCCATAATAGGTAAGCGGTGTCCTAAGTTTTGATTTTATCATAAGTATTGGGTTTTGTTATCTTTTCTTGTTTGTACTGGTTACTTAATCGTAACCCCACGCCTATTGGCAACCAATGCCGCAACCGCATTTACACTTACGTTGGTTGAATTGGTTATCGGTATTGCTTCAGTAAAAGTCAACTGACCTCTACTAACATTAGCCCCTCTCCCTTGATAGAGCAATGCTCCATTTACCACCACAACACTATCACCTATTGTAATCGTTCTAATTACTAGCCTGTTAAGTGGCAATCCACTGATAGACAAGCTATCAATCTCCTTTACAATAGGCTTACTTTGGCTTTGAGCCTTAGCGGAAAGTCCTAAAACTACTATGGCTAACGCCATCATTACTTTTTTCATTGTATTTATATTTATTTGGTTAAAAAAAATATTATTCTTGAGCAAGTAGTTTATATGCTACTCCCCCAATTGTTACGTTTACAAAATAGGTCGCTTCTGGAACGCCAGCGATACTATTCACTGATCCCAATTGCCATTCTACGCCGTCGGTATCTAAGCTGTTAAATTTGCCATTTCCAGAGTCGTCTATGTATGCCTGATTGTTAGCAAAAAGGCAAGACCCATCGTTATTAAGTCTCCATAAACCATTTTCACTCCAAAAACCTTTGTTAACAGTTATTATTTCATTATAATCGTCTACTATAAGTTTAGTTGATTCGCCATTACCATTCCAAGAACCAACCGTTGTAACAACTCCGTCAGTTCCGTCAGTTCCGCTCACATTAATGCCGCCTCGTATGTCGCTGCCCGCTACAATTTCATAATTAAACGTGGCTTTGCCTGTGCTGGTAATGCTCCACGAATTGTCGTGTACATTTCCAATATTGCCTGAAAAAACATCTATGTAATTATCGTCACTATTTATTACAAGTTTAGTTCCTGAATTATTGCCCGCAGCATCGCCAACCTTGGTTTCATTAGCGTCGCTTAAAATTCCTGAGCCAACATTTTCGCCTATATTTATGCTATTGGTAGCTTTTATTTGGCCATTAGAATTAATATTAGAATAAGTCCCTTCATTTGAGAATTCAGTTCTTATATAAGATTTATTTATCGTTGATGTGCCGTCGGCAGGTGCTGATGTATTGCTAACAATTAAGGAATAAGGGTTTCCTGATACAAAAGATTCGTCATCCGTATTCTTTACCGTAAAAGACGAAACGCCGTAGTCGGCGTAGGTGTATTCAACATTATTAGCGAAGTGAGTTTTAGAAAGGTCGTGTCCACTTACCAACTCACCGTTAGAATCATCCAGCAATATTTCAACAGGAGTAATATGAGCTCTGTAACTACCCGAATAAGTTGTGTAAAGATTGGGAGCTATAGCGTCGGATTGAATTTCGAGCGGAACTAAATTACCACTACTGCCTTCTTGAACTGCCGAAAGCTTTCCAGCTTGCCAATTTAGCTCATATCCAACCGCACAATACAAAGAAACGCCGTTATTGCCGCTTAATCCATTGTCAAAGTCACCTCTTCCAAAGCCTGCCGCAGTGTTTTCAACTGTTACTCTACTATTGTCATATAGCTGCAAACCATTTGAAGCTATAGGTTCAACAAACTCCCAATCACCAGTAATAGACTGATTTAATGTGGGGTCAAATCCACTACCTCCTCCAGCATTGGCCGCTACATAATCTTGTACCCATTTTCTATAGGCGACAGTGTCCCAGTAGGTATTTAAAAATTCATTTTCAGGATGAGGTAATATAGCAAAATTAGAAGCACTTCCATTACTTATATTATCACCGTAAGATAATCGCATTCTTTTGTTAGTGTCTTCTATGTTTTTCAAGTTAAGGAGTAAAAATGTCTTATCCCCTACAATGGTTTGTGTCCCTGAGTTGTCTATGAAATTATTATCAACCACTCCATCCCCATGAACAATTTGTTGGTAAGTCCCACCTGTAGTTTTAAAACGCACAGCCTCCATGTAGCCTACACTATCAAACTTAATATTGTTCTTTGCTAGATAACCAGAACCATTATTGTTTATCTGAAACCAATTACCATTACCTCCAATAGTTTTTACATAGATATTCCCCAGAGAATCAAATCGAAAATTATCCTTCGAAAAAAAACCACCGCCACTGCGGTCAATCAAATACCAGTTCTCTGTACCTTGAATTGTTCTGAAAAAAGCATTCCCATTACTATCGCCTCTAGCCCTATCGTTAGCTACCTGCCAACTCCCATCCGCATTAAACCTCCATTTCGGAGAAAGGATAGTTCCGAACGTTTTAGTACCCGTGATTGTCTGATCACCAGTAATGGTTACGTAGCCTCCTGTGCCTCCCGTTCTACCCTCAATCAATCGTTTCGCTGCGGCTTCCGTTATCAGCTTCAGGGAATCCTTGCTGGCCATTGCCGTATCGTTAGACACTCCTGTTAGGCGGTAGCCGTTCAGCTTCATGGCCTTCTTAATGTTTATACTATCCACTTGCGTCTGCGCAAAGGACAATGCGACCATGCTCATGGCCAAAATGCTGGTTAAACACCTTTTAATCATCGCTTAATTATTGTTTAAAAATGATAGGCACTACATCGCTTGCCGTGCCATTGAAATAAATTCGGGTTTGTGCTGGGAAGGGAATTGCACCGTTAAACAACAGGTTGCCGCCCAATTGCAATGTGCCATATTCAAACAGGCTGGTATCGGAGTTGGTCAAACCAACACCAATCTCTCTTGCGCTTGCACCGCCAATAAACCAAATGGCATTGAGGAGCGTACCTGCTGGCACATCATAAAAGGTGGTTCCAGCAGCTAGCACCACCTTACCATTGATGGCACTCGCATTAGCCTTAGTGTTAAGCGAATCGCTCAAGCCTTCTACATCGCTTATCTGCAACAAATCATCCTTATGTCGAAAGCTGTTAAAGGTTGCCTGCCGCTGTGCCACGGTTGGCACTTTGTTGGTACTCCACCAAGTGAGTATGTCGTTTAATAGTGCCATTAGTAAATGAATATTTGGAAATAAAAATCATTATCGTTAAGCGATTCATCATCGCTTGTAAATACATCGAAGTAATTATTTTCTTTTGCCACAATTGCTTTCGGAGATACTGCATTCATGTTTCTACCGTATCCTACAAAAAAATAACGCTTATGCCCTAGGTTATGAATAATTCGGTAGTAGCCTTCACCTTGGCGAGCTGCCGACAATCCGAGTGGGGTGGCTGGATAATCCTGTACAATTTGGCTTCCTGTATTATTATAGCCTCCAACAAACCAACACTTAACGCCCACAGCATCATCCACATACTTCTTTGTAGCTGGATGATACTGCGCCGAAGGTGTAAATGAAGCAGCATTGTCCTTGGCCAATACATTCGACTTGTCAGCCTTACTGTTGGCCAAACCAGTAATCGCCGTTTGTGCCGCAGTAATATTGCCCTCTGCCAACCTCATTCGCTTAATAAGGGCATTGCTTGCCTCATTCTTTTCAAAGTCCGTCCATAGATATTGAATTGATGCTGTACCAAAACAAGCATATCGCTCACGGTAGTATGGGCTGCTGTAGAAGTTGCCTCCTGCATCCTTAAATGTGCGAGGGGTCACATTTTCAACCACAACCACATGAGAGCCTACTGCCGAACCTCTAAATGGCATCACCTCTCCATTAACGCAGACCATGCCATCGCTCACTACTCCAGATGCCTCCGTACAACCACTCAAAATGTAATTGACACCTCCAAGAGCAGAGAGCATCTGCACGTTATACACCATCTCCTGCAAGAACTTAACCGTACTTGCGCTTAATGGGAATCCATTTAATACCGATGTCTCTAAATAATTCATTGTATCGTATATTTTTTTGAAGCCAACTTGTAATAGTTTAATAGCGATTTCATCCTCGCTAATTGAAATGGTCGCAGGCTCATGCCTCTTGGTAACTGCACTAAGAAGTCTATCCCTGCATCATCCGGGTCTAAGTATATCGGCGCATCGTCTCCAATTAATACATCTTGATCTTCCGCATCCGCATATAGGTAAATTGTACTTGCGAAATCAAAATCCAAGATTCGTATCCTGCGTCGCACCAAATCAAACTGATCGTTGAGCATCGCCTGTAAGTAGCAGGTCTGGCTATTATGCGCTAAGTCATACAGTTTGGCCGCTCGGTAATCCAAGAAGTCGTTGTACAGCTCCCTAATTGGATAGTTAATAGATAATACCATGAGCTTCAGCATCGGCTGCCGCAGCCACATGGGTATCAACCATTGCACCAGCTTGGTATAGTTAATCTTAAACATCCGCTAAGTAATTGATGGTTAAACCATTGGTAGCAAACTTGGCATAGCCTGCATTGGGTGTAAAGCTGCTAGGCACTTGCTGCCAGTTGCCGCCTACCGTCTGCCGCTCTATGCTAATCAGGTTCACCTTGCGCCTGCTCACACCATAAGCTGACTGTATCTTATCAATAAAACCAGCATTGATGAACTCGCCATCAAACTCCAGCTCTAGTGGGTAATTCATTGCAGCATCCTTCACCGGATAGCCTGCACCATCGGTTCTCAACCCTTGATCATCCAATAACATTGGGTCAACATACACATCCACGGTGCATCTAATCAAGTCGGCTACCTGGTTATAAACCACCACCCGAACTCCAGCATCCTTGAACACCTTGATATACTGCATCAGCGCATCATATTGGTCAGACGTTAATGGCACTAACTCATCTCCGGATAATGTTGCCACTTTCACGAGCAAAACGCGCACATCGTCAAGTGTCTCCTCCACACAGCTCGCATACTTCACCACTAAACTTGCGGCTATCTGCGAATCCGTTTTGCCCGTGTTGTCAAATAAATCGGTATCCACCACAAGCGTAAATCCATACTGAAATGCTTTGACCTTGTTGCGATACCAATTCAAGTTATGTGGCTTCAATTGCGCCAGCTTTTCATCAACCGCCACTTGAAAGGCATCTAACAGCCCTTCAAAAACAAAGATGGAAAAGGCACACACGTAGAAGAGCAGTCGCCAGATAGCCACTTTGCTGGTATTGGCCAACATGCCCAATGCCTTGGTGTTGCCGTCCGCAGTTGCCTTCGCTACCGCCTCGGCCACCATGCTGTCATATATCTGTTGGGTACTTCGTGCCATAATTATAAGTGTGAGGCTGGTAAGCCTTCATTGTAGTATAATGTCCATTCGTCATCCTGTTCCGCATCATTTCCAAGTTCGCTGATGGGAGCAACTGCATCATTAAATTGATTGGTAATCTCCGCTTTTCTTATGTCAAGCAGTGGCGATTCCATCAATACTCCGGATGCTAGGCTATCAATATCCACTCCATTGAGGATGGCTAATTCGACCACTCTATCCGCATCGCCAAGATGCTCTCCAGCAACATCAAGTATTGATTGATTCTGTTTAACTATTACTGTCTCCATAAGCTGCATCTATTATTAGTTGACCATTATTGTATTGAACGGAATTCACCTGCATCCCGTCCTTAGTAAACTGTTTCCGTATCTCTAGCAACATATCGCCTACTTCGTCATCTTTTAGAAACGAACCCAAACCGACCCCTACATCTAAACTTTGTTTTAATTGGCCTTTGGGTGTGAGTAGCAATTGTTTCTGATGCTGCTCATCGCTCCAGTCAACTACTAAATCATTGTCTGCAATGGCTAAGTCTTTAGTATCATCAAGTATCAAATCGGTCATTGTTTTACGTTTGTATTCTCTAAATCAGCATTAACGGTTGTAGTTATCGTTTGCCCTGACCATGCAGTAGATGCCGTTTTTAATGCGGCTCCACCATCATTAGGCACTGGTGTCCAAGTACTGAAGATGTTTTTAATACTATTTAAATCATTTTCAAGTGCATTTAATTTACCTACCACAGCATCAAGCTTTACTAAGCCTCCTAGATTGCCATCGTTAAATGCAATACCATTGCTATCTATCTTAAATTGATAATTACCAACGGCAATAATCACCTTAGCCACCTTACCAAAAACCACAATAAAATATTGGTCACTATCTTCCAGCTTGTTGATGAAAACTCGGCTTTCGAGCGCAGGTTCTTTGGTAATGTCAATATCCCCTTCAGTGACTGATTTATACATCACACCAGGTATCATCACCTCATCATCGGTTAACACATCACAGGTATATGCATCAGAATCAACAGCTTTAACGACAGCTCCTATGCTTTCGCCACCGCCGCCATATCGTTTGGCAACCAACCGCAAGCCTTCTACGATCTTCTGTTCGTTAATATCCATTCTAACTGATTTTAATTCCTATACCTACTATCCTACGAAAGCCCCTTCTATTGTATCTAACTTCAACTGAATCTGCCAGATAAACACCTGCACGCTCTTGATATCTTGAATCAGAAAGCTCTATGCGCCAAGCGTGTTGGCAGTAGGGAATGCCAAATGCTACTATTTTACCTTCATAACCAGTGTAGGTTTCTCTGCATTCATGTAGCTTGGCTAGATAATCCAATGCAGATTGGTTGGTTACACAATAAGTCCGGATTCGCTTCACATTTAGGCTATCATTGTCCGACCTAGCTTTAACCTTTGTTCCGTCACTCTTTATGCCAGTTATCTGGAAGTTTACTTTGTCAACTGGTGGGATGCGTTTGCGCAGCCCTTGGTCTCTAATGACATTCCAACCCATCTTATACTTGACCGTCTGCAATACCAAACCTTTCTTTGTGTTACCATCTAAATAGGCAACTCCCATATACAATTGATTGCCATGAAACATCACCTGCAACACATTGGTCAAGTGCTTTTTTAGCTGCTCCAAAACCTCTGCGCCTGAATCATTACGGATAATAAACTTATCTACCACCAATCTTTCATTGCTCATGGCCTCGCTAAATACGATGTCTGTGCCTGCAATGATGTAGCGCAAAATCTCTTTATAATCGACCTTGACAAATGTCTTAGGCTGCATCACCTTCTTTCGTAACTGATATATATAACCTTCGCACTCTATAGCAAGTGGTGTACTAAAATCAATCCTGCGAACAAACCCTTCAAATTCTGTGGCATAATTGCCATTGTAACCCAGTTTAACCAACACTTTGTCCCCTTCAGTAAAAGCTTCAGCAGTGGACATGCTCACGGTGCTCAGTCTGTTGTATTGCCTTAGTCTGGCACTTATAGGAAGCCTAATCACACAACTATTATTGGGCGAATGAACGCCCTGCTTGATGTGTACATCATGCACGCCTTTGAACTTGTATAGGCCAATGGTGATATGACTATTTAAGGTAAAACTCATGCCAACTCCAATTCAAAAATGGTGTCACTAATCAGGTTCATTTCGTATGGTATCACGTGCTTTACCCCAACTTTTGGAGTAATAGGCACTTTCTTAATCAGTACCATATTCTTATCGTTCTTATTGCCACCAAATAGGCTATTGAAAACAATATTCGTAATCACACTATTGATTTCAATTGATCTATTGAGCGCAAATAGTTTGGTAAGCTGGGTAAACCCATCTTCTGGCCAGTTATTGTTAGGGCTAATGATCAGCCCCTTGATATTAATCACAATATCATCGATACTGATAATCTCTTTTACACTGCCGCTCCGCTCTACCATGTCGGTCTCCACCACTTCTCTGCTGAGATCAAGCACGGTGATTACTGGAAACCATAAGGCTACTCCATTGAGGCTAACGGGCATAAAATACTCCCTGCCATAGTTGTCTTTGTCCCAATAATTGCCGCCGAGCTTGCCATACACTTGCGCTGCTGGTGCAGGAGCAATATCAAAGTCGGCATAAGATGGACTAATGGCAAAGTCTGCTCCTGTGCCGCCTTTTACATTGAACTCTCTTGGTGGTCGATGCCCCCATTGCATTTCAAATAAATCGGCAATATCAAATGCTGTAATCATAGCCCCTGTTTTAGTTAGCAGCCAACCCAGCTGCTGCATTTACCACCCTTAATAACATTTCCATCATTTTCCGCTCTATATCCGTAAGCCCTGCATCTAAATTGGCCGCATGAAGCTCTAGCTTATCAATACCCATCTTCGCTATGTTGATGGTGATTGTTTTTTGAGTAGCCATCGCTCTCTCTGCTGACGATTTTATTTTCTC
>JAIXOJ010000026.1 GCA_027486835.1 Chitinophagaceae bacterium | reverse complement strand
GAGATTAACTTGCTCCCAGATGGAAAAAAGGGTAATCGTAGTTGCATCACACAAAATTATCCGCATTTTCTTTCTGCGAAAAAAATACAGGGTTGGGTTATGGGGTCAGGAGTTCTGAAACATTAATCAGCAATGGAAATGAATGTCTATTTTTTTATGTATAATCCTATAATAGCTGCCATTTGTGCAATCCAAAAACCTACCATCCACTTTATTAAATCAATCTTGTCGTCCTTAGTAAGAAATACCTCTTTCTTTTGTTGTATTTTTTGTTCTACCTTATCCTCAAAATATTCGATTACCGTAGCAGCCTCTTCCTCGCTAAATTTTGATTTGAAAATTTCGTAAACCCTTAGTTTAAGTTTAACCATACTGTATTCTTTAGGCCGAAAATAAGGAGAAAGTTCGTTGAATGACATGTTCCAAAAACAGCAAAAAGGTATTGTTCATTGTAATAATCCCATTACAAGTAAAAAACAGATAATCCAAAGTATTTGAGTGAATGAGCATAAAGCCTAGCGAATAGTATGTTCTCCTCCTTTAAAATCCATACTTAGCCCAATGCTCAGGTTGTTCTATTGTATAACTCATCAGTTCTTTGGTAGTGGGATGGGTAAATGCCAAATAATAGGATTGCAAAAAAACACTGCCATCGGCAGTCGTTCGCTTGTAGCCATATTTTACATCTCCCACAATTGGTGACCCTATTGCACTCAATTGCGCCCTTATTTGGTGAAACCGTCCTGTTAATAATGAGATTTCTAGCAGGTGATATTTTTGGGAAGAGGCCAACCATTTATAGGAGAGTTCAGCATGTTGGCTGTGGGCCACATCCTTGCTAAAGGCTTTCATTTTGTTGGTTTTGGCATCCTTCAGTAGCCAATGTTCCAGTTTATCTTCCGCTTTTTCGGGCATGTTGGCCACCATGGCTTTGTAAAGCTTGGTTACTTTTCTGGTAGAAAAATCTGTACTTAATTTGGCTTGCGTGGTTTTGTTTTTTGCAAAAAGCATGATTCCAGACACGCGTTGGTCTAGCCTATTAATGGGAAATACGGTGAGTTCTTGAAATAATTTTTGGGTATGCTGTGCATCAATGCCAGAGGGTTTATGAGCAACAATAAGGTCTTCGTCCTCAAAAATGGTAATAGTCAAACTGATTATTTTAGAAAATGAATGCTGTGTAACGAGCGAAAAAAGCGAAGTAGGAGGGATGTTTTCCAACTGCCTACAGGTAATGTGGGAATTATTTCCCTGAAAGTAAATCAAAGTGTAAGGCGCCGAAATTTTGTAAGGAGGACAGTTTAAGGTCTGCAGCAGCCCAGCGTTCTTCTTTTAACAAGGAGTGGTGAGGCACCACTACGCATTTCATTCTGGCTGCTTTTGCGGCAATCAATCCATTGAATGAATCCTCAAAACTAACGCAGGTGGTAGGGTGGGAGTCCAATTTTTGGGCACAGTCCAAATACACTTGGGGGTGTGGTTTGCCATAAGGGAGTGCCTGGGCAGATGCAGTAGCATGTACATATTTGCCAATGCCAGTGAGGTGGATAACCAAGTCAATTAATTCCTGTGGGGAAGAAGTGGCCAAGCCGATTTTAAAGTTCTTCTCGTAAAAAAAATTGATGATGTGGTGTACCCCGCTCATGATACTTGCCTTATGTTCAATCTTATGTAACACGGAAGTGATGATTTTATTTTCAGCCTCGAGGATGAGTGCTTTGGACACACCAAAATAATGAAACCACCACTCTACAAATTCTTTGGTGCGCAACCCTGTGGTACTTAGGTATTGCTGGTCGGTAAGGTTAATATGGTATTGTTTAAACACCTCGGCTGCCGCCTCGTTCCAAAGAGGCTCACTGTCTATTAATAATCCATCGATGTCGAAAATGACGGTATCTAAATTCATGCGTTTGATTTAAAAGGGGGAATAATCTCGAAAGGCCATTACCACAATTGGTGTACGTCTGGCTTAATGTAAGTGTCGTAAATTTTTTTCACTGCCTCATACTGGACAGGAGTTAAAGCAGGATGATGCAAGGATTGGACATTGGCAAGTAATTGGTCAACATTTGAAGCACCGGGTATAACACAACTTACAGCGCTGTAGCCTAAAATCCATTGTAAAGCAATGTCGGCTAAGTTGGTGCCACTAGGAAAAAGCTGTTGCAATTCCGCTACAGCAATTAATCCTTTTTGGTAATCGATGCCGGAAAAAGTTTCTCCCTTGTCAAACATTTCCCCATTGCGGTTAAAGAAACGATGATCGCCCGGCTGGAAAGTAGTGTTGGCAGTGAATTTGCCCGTTAATAAACCACTTGCTAAAGGCACTCTGGCTATAATGCCAATTTGTTTCTTCTGTGCTTCTTTAAAGAATAGTTCAGCAGGTCTTTGTCTAAATGCATTGAAAATAATTTGAACGGTAGTCACATTCTCAAATTCAATTCCCTTTAGTGCTTCCTCCACCCGTTCTACACTGATTCCTAGATTTTGTATTTTACCTTCTTGCTTCAATTGCTGAAACAGTTCAAAAATTTCTGGTCGATAATACACATCGGTGGGAGGGCAATGCAATTGAATTAAGTCGATGGTTTCTAAGCCCATATTTCGGAGACTATTCTCCACAAATTTTCTGAGCACCGCAGGTTGATAAGCACTGCTAACATGTGGGTTTAATTGTCGGCCACATTTGGTAGCCACCCAAATTTTTTCTGACCGATTTTTTACCAATCTTCCTACAGCTTTTTCGCTTTCGCCGTCGCTATATACATCGGCAGTATCGATGAAATTAATGCCTTTATCTACAGCAGTGTTAAGTATGGTGTCGGCATTACTGTGGCTAAAATTTTCGCCCCATTTACCACCAACTTGCCAGGTGCCTAAGCTGATAGCTGAAATTTGAAGTCCAGTTTTTCCCAGTTGTCTGTATTCCATTTTTAATTAAGGTAGGTATAAAAGGGTTGGTTAGTATTTTTTTAATGTGAGTATTGCCACAGCTTATTTCTTTTTGGGTTTGGGGTCTTCCATTATAAACTGAGGGGAAGTTTGTTTGGCAAACAACAATTTATCGCTCAAGTTGGGGAGCAGTTTTTTCATGTCTAGCTTGTCACGACCAGTGGCATCGGCAAATTTCCAAGTAATGCCGTTGTCAGTTGAAACACCCACCAAGGTTGACTTCGTAATCACTTTTCCAAATTGCATTTTAGTTTCTGTAGTTTGTTCAAGGGTGCATTGCAACTCATACCCTGCTTTTAATATAGAGAGTACCTCGCCAAACTGGATTGATTTGATGGCAATGCCTTGTTTTATCATTTGCGAATCGGCAGTTTGAATAGTTTTCAACACCTTAGCTGGGGTCATTACATTTAATTTTCCTTTTGGAAAACCATTTACGTTGATATATTTCATCAAAGTAGGATAATCTCTTTTTATCAACGCCTGAGCCATATTGTTGGCTTGCTCTTTTACATTGGTAATTTGTTGGGTATAATGTTGCGCATTTGCTGTAAGAACAAATAAGGAAAACAAACAAGCAATTAAAACCGAGCGAATCATGTGTGGGCGTATTTTAGTGGGTTACAAGGCAATGATACTGAAATATAGCAGAGCTTGGCATATTTATCCAATTGGAATCAATGCTTTGTACTGTTTTAACCTACTTTCAAAAGCCTAAATTTTATTTCTTAGTACCTCAATATGTGGTGGACAAATTGGAAAGATTTTTTTACTCCTGTTGCATTAATTGGGTTTTATCAAATCCTTTGTTAATTCAAGTAAGTAGGTAACACTATTCTTGTTTTTTAGAAAATTGACAGCCTATAGGAACGGTTTGCTTTGTTTGCTTATTTTTGAATGAATGAAAAGCATATTTGATGTTCAAGTTATCAATTTGGTTATGATAAGGCGGTTGGTTATGTTGGTCGTAGTTTGCTTGATTGTCTTTACAGCAATTGCCCAAAAAGCTACTCAAACACCAACTTTCACCAAAGCCGACAGTCTTAGAGGGGGGAACAATTCGGATAGGAATTGGTGGGATGTCATACATTATCACATACAAATTGAACCAAACATTGCACAGAAAACCATTAATGGCAGTTGCACTATTCAATACATAGTACGGAAACACGGCAAGCGAATGCAGATTGATTTGCAAGATGGGCTGATGATAGATAGTGTTATAGCGGACAAAAAAGCTTTCCTGCAAAATGGATTAAAATCGAATTTGGTTTCCTTCTATAAAAGAGACGGGGTTTATTATCTTGATATGGATAAAATGCCCGAGCGCATAAATTCCAAACTATCTGTTAGAATTTACTATCATGGAAAACCAAGGGAAGCCGTTAATGCTCCATGGGATGGGGGATGGGTATGGTCTAAAGATGGTGCAGGAAATCCATGGATTAGCGTGGCTTGTCAATCTTTAGGTGCAAGCAGTTGGTATCCTTGCAAGGATATGCAAAGTGATGAGCCAGATAGCGGTGCAAATCTTTCCATTACTGTGCCTGATACATTGCAAGCTGTAAGTAATGGCCGTTTAGTAGCGGTAGATTCTATTTCTCAGCCCCATTTGCGCACCTTTCATTGGCAGGTAAATAACCCGATTAATAACTATACCATTATACCTTACATAGGTAAGTACACCTTATTTTCTGATACCTTGATGGGGGAAAAAGGAATCTTGACGCTTCAATATTGGGTGTTACCAGCGGATGTGGAGAAAGCAAAAGAACAGTTTAAGCAAGTGAAACCAATGTTACATTGTTTTGAATATTGGTTTGGCGCTTATCCTTTTTACGAAGATGGTTACCAGTTAATTCAAGCACCTTATCTAGGCATGGAAAACCAAAGTGCGGTGGCTTATGGTAATCGTTTTGCCAATGGATACCTTGGTCGTGACCTTAGCACCAGTGGTTGGGGATTGAAATGGGATTTTATTATTGTACATGAAAGCGGCCACGAATGGTTTGGTAACAGCATTACAACTAAGGATATAGCCGATATGTGGGTACACGAAGGCTTTACTAACTATTCCGAAACCCTGTTTACTGAATGGTTGTTTGGCAAAGAGGCGGGCAACGATTATTCTGTGGGTATTCGAAAAAAAGTTGCTAATGATATTCCAATCATTGGACACTATGGTGTAAACAATAAAGGAAGCGAGGGCGATATGTATTATAAAGCTTCTAATCTGGTACACAATCTTCGACATTTAATGAATAACGATTCACTATTTAGGGCCTCTTTGCGAAAAATGAACCGTATTTTTTACCACCAAACGGTGAGTACTGAAGTTGTAGAAAAATTTTGGAGTAAGCAGTTGGGGTATAATCTTCAGAAAGTGTTTGACCAATATTTAAGAACCACTAAAATTCCAAATCTTGTATTAAAATACGACACCATTACTAACAAGTTAGGTTTACAATGGACAAATTGTGTTGAAGGCTTCGATATGCCTATTGTACTTTCAAATACTGGAAGAAAAATAAAAGTTACCACGTCTATGCAAACATTTGAACTGACTAGTGAAGACTGGATAACCTTGACCAAACAAGCTATCGAGCGTGCTTTTTTCGTGTATGTAAGAATAAAGAATTGAAAGAGAAACAATTACCAAAGGAACAGTTTATAGCTTTTTACTCCATAGTTTCAGAATACCCCTTTTAAAAAATGGTGTTGAGTGTTTGGATTTTTCCTTTTAATGAACGACAAAACAAAAGCCCTATACCATTTACATTTACCGCCAAAACTATATTGAATTCATGGCAGCAATAAGAAAGCAGGCAATTACTTCGGGATTATTATTGTATGTGGGGTTTGTTATCGGGGCGATTAATATTTATCTCTACACCAAAAACGGGGCGTTCACGGAAAGTCAATTTGGACTTACCCGCTTGTTTTTCGATTTTGGCCAAAACATTTTTGCCTTTTCTAGCCTTGGGGCTATTTCTGTTATTTATAAATTCTACCCCTATTACAAAGACAATCTGCCTAATCATGAAATAGACATCGTCACTTGGATACTGTGTGCTGCATTTTTAGGCTTCTTATTGGTTACTGGGTTTGGAATTATTTACGAACCTTTTATGGTTCGAAAATTTAGTAGAGGGTCTCAACTTTTTTTAGATTATTACTACTGGGTTTTTCCTTTTGGGTTAGGCATTTTGTTGTTTAGCATATTAGAGTCTTTGGCTTGGGTACTACAAAAAACCATCGTTACCAATTTCTTGAAGGAAACAGTACTCCGCTTGCTAACCACGATACTTATTGGACTTTACTACCTCAGGGTATTAAATTTTTCTGGGTTTGTTTATCTTTTTTCTTTTTTATACTTGGTCATCACCCTTTTCTTATTGGTGTATATCATTCGTCAGAAGCGTTTTCATTTAACTTTTAAGATTAGTAGGGTTACCAAAAAGTTTTGGAAAAAAATGGTTTGGATGCAGGCACTCATGTTTAGCGGAACAGTAATTGGTGCTTTGGGTCAAACCATCGATGGAATTTTAATTGGGGGATTGGTAAACATTGGCTCTGCTGCCATTTTTACACTTGCTCAGTATTTGGCAAACTTGGTTCAAGTGCCGCAGCGTAGTTTGCAAGCCATTACGGTAAGTGTATTGGCAAAGGCATGGAAAGATAAAGACGTGGCGGAGGTAAATAGAATATATACTAGGAGTTGCATCAATATGCTATTGGCTAGTTTATTTATTTATGGAAATGTGGTACTCAATGCCGCAGACGCCATTCAAGCATTTCACTTAAAAGAAAGCTACTTGTTGGGGATTGATGCAATGATTATTCTCGGATTAGTACGAATAATAGATGCTGGTACAGGCGTAAACGGCATGGTTATAATAACCTCAGCACATTGGCGGTTTGACTTCTTTAGTGGTATTATTATGATTGTATTAATCATCCCCACTAATTATTTCTTAATAAAAAGCTTTGGAATTATAGGTTCTGCTTATGCACAGTTGATTTCTTTCTGCGTGTACAATTTTATTCGGTTTGAATTTATCCGTAGAAAATTTGATATGCAACCTTTTGACAGAAAGACAGGTTTGGCTATTGTAGTAACTGTAGCCGCATTTTTCTTTAGTAAGTGGATGGGTAGTTTTTGTCCTTTAATAGTTGGTATTATTCTGAAATCCGTCTTGTTTTCAGGAATTATGCTACTTGCTACGCTTGTTTTAGCTTTAAGTCCTGATGCAGTACAGTTATGGGATAAGTTCAAACCCAAATATTTTCATCAGTAAATCTCTACTGTTACAAAATCAAATATACTATTCTTGATTGCTAGATGGGTTCATAATTTTTTTTACTTTCTCTTAATGAAACGTACTGCTGTTAATGTTAGAGGAACGATTATCAAAGAGAAAAGCACCTGCATGAGGTGTTTTACAATGTATAAAATAGTACAAAACCCATACCAGTCAATGATTCCAGTTCCTTCTCTTTTGAAGAGGAATTGGGGTGAGGTTTAAATGATGTGAGAGAAAACTATTAATCAACCTCCTGAAAATTCACTTCAATCAGCCTGTCTACCTAGTTTTTCAATGAGATACTAATTAATAAATTGGAGCATTACCGTAAAGAGCAACGCCCCAACATGAAAACAGATTTCAATGTTGGGGCGTTGCTATAAGATTACTTTCTGTCTAGTAGATTATTGCTGAACTGACATGTTGGTAAGATAAAGACGTTGTCCGCTGGCATTTCTTATACCAATAGTGTACAACCCTTTTATTAGTTGTTTCTCCAAATTGAGTTGAAAATTATCACTACCTCCTTGATGTTCAAATACTTCGGTATCAATTAATTGACCTAGCCAATTGTGAATGTCCACATAATATTTGCCTTTCAAGGCATTAGTCAATTGGATATTCAACTGTTTACCGCCAAATGGATTAGGATAGAACAAATAATTTGCGCCAGCCCTACCCACGGAAATCACTACACCTGTACTGTACCCAATCTCCCCTCGGGGGTTTACGGCCTTGAGACGATAATAATAATTGCCTTCTAATAAGTTCCTATCCAGAAAACTTAGGTTGTAGTCGCTTGCTGATATATTACTGATGATACCCACGGTTTCAAACACACCTTTATTAAGGGAACGTTCAATTTCAAAGTGGATCATGTGATCATTATTTTGCCATTGTAATAACGTATTGTTACCTTGTAAACTAGCCTTTAGGGATATGGTTTTAATTGGCAGCGGCACGGGTTTGAAAATCACATAAAACCTATTCTTGTAAGAGTTGCCTTTTGACGTATCTATTGAAAATGCAAACACGTTTAATTTGTTTTTTACTTCCAAATCTTTACTAAGGTATTTGTCATATATGTAAGGAACCACACCGTTGGAAACGTAAAAACTACCATCCACATGAAGTTGGTAATTATTGGTGGTCACTTGTTGTAAAACCAAGCTAAGGGTGTCTTTTATAGATGGTGGCTTTCTGCCATCAATACTTAATAAGTAACTTCCTTCTCTTACCGAAATATTATCTGTGGAGTTGGTAAATTTAGTAGCATCCTCCAAGCCATACCCATTGCTAAATGAACTATCAAAAACAATGGCCAATCCGTCCATATTTTTAAATAAGGTATCAAACTGTTTAAAGAGTTGTACCCCTATTTTACTTAATACACCACCACCTAAACGGGTAGTTGCGGATTTTTTTTGTACCGGATGTACATGTGTCGGATGGTTGGCTTGTGCAACTGTAAAAAACACAATGGTGAAGGTGAGAAATAAAAATTGTTTCATAAATAAGAACGTGTTAGTACATGAATGATTGTTGATTGGGAATGATTATATGGAGTTATTGGTAAAGTGGTAATTGAATTTAAAGAGTAGGAGGCAATTACCAAAATGAAATATAGATTGAGGAATCACCAACTAATATTTAGTACTACCATCCCTGATTCTCACTCTTCGTTTCCCAGCAATTTTTCTTTCAAATTCAATTACTTCTTTTGGCTTCGACATCCCTTGGTTTGGATCTTCCGCCAGTTTTTTCTTTTTAATTTTGGCAGCATCTTGTAATTTATCAAAAAGATAATATTCAGTTCGTATTAAACTGCCCGACTGGGCTTCGTAGTAATGCCAATTTCCATGTCGTTGGGCAGTAGGATCTACTTTTACCACCTTCATTTCAAATTTATCTGGATTATTTACATCGTTTACCACCACCGTGTCAAAGGGTTGCAAGGGATTAATAGCTCGCCAACTTTCGTCATGTTCCAGCCCGTAAATATTAAAATACTGAGAAATGCCATCCTTCATACCCCAACGATAGTTTTCTACCGCAATAAAATCACCCATAGCACTGTATCTCCTCCACAAACCTTCTTTTAAATCGTCCTTATATTCACCCTCATCGTCAAATCCCGGTTCTCCATGTGCGGCAGGTGTTTTAATAACCCACTTTCCTTGTTTTCTTCCTTTTTGATCCATGCAATCAAGCGTATCACCCTGAACGCCAATCCTAAAGGTTTTACACTTTTGCGCCAGCAGTTGCGAGGTATAAAAAAAGCAGAATAAAAAAATTAGTTTACGCATAAGCCAATAATTTAAAAAGTTTATTAGTTAAGAGTGAATAATACAGATAGAAACATAACCAAGTACTACACCCCAAATTGAGATAAATGATGGTTTAAGTGTTTATAAAATAAGTTATTCCATTCAGTGGATGTTAGTTTCCCAAAAGATAGAGATTCTTTTTGGTCAAATCCTGCTGCACCTAATGCCTCTGTTTTGTGGATATAATCAATCAATCGTTTTTTTTCTGCATTAAAATCTCTTTCATCAGCTATAATAAATGCAGGCGCTGTCCTAGATCCTTGCTTAAAAGGTGTTTCGTTTACCACAACAGGTTTGATAAACGTTCCTAAAATAAATCGGAGAAAGAAATTGGGTTTGGCATGTTTGTTTTCAAAAGCCATTTCATAACTCACATTGCAGTGTGCCAACATTTGGGCAGCATTCATTTTGCCCCACTTGGGTGATAAATCGGGTTTGAGCCGCTCTATTCTATCAATTAAAGTTGCAGTTACTTCTGGTGAAAAAATGTTGGGTAGTGCCATAATTACAATCGATTTTGAAAAAGGGATACCTCCCTACGCAGCCAAATTAAGAAAAGAAACTTCACAGATGGCACACTTCTTAGGTTTCAGGAGGAAAAAATAATAAAAGCCTAAGTTTTTACACAAATACGCCACTAAAAGCCGTAGTCAAAAGGTAGTAAGCAAGCACCCACCTGAAAGATTATTTTCTGTAGCCAATAAATCATTTCTTAAAGATTTTGCACAGTAAATACAATACTTTTCCAAACACTTTTTTTACATTTTTAATCGTGTTTTTAGTATTTATTTGCTTCAATAATAGTCTCTCTAAAATAATAAAAGTGAGTTTAGCACAGAATAGGATACAGTTGGGAAACTAGGTCTAGTATGAAGAATTGATCTTCCGTCAACTTAAAACCACAGTTGATCATTACAATATTGCATCTGTTTTATTTACATGCCAATTATAATAGGCTATCCCGTTTGCATATAAATGGTATTTGAAAATCCAATTTATCAATTTATGGAGCTTGCCCAGCTGAACAGGTCGCCCAACCAAGAGTATTTATTTTAGCAATCATGTATCATCAATACAGTTCCTGTATAATTTTTCAATTCTTCCCATAGCACAACTAAGTCATCATATACCCATGCTAAGCTAACCAAGTCTCTTTCTCTTTCTAATATCGGATTAAACTCTATTGGATAACTATATGATTCATTATCTCTCATACTTTTTTCAAATTCCCTCAATGGTGGTAGTAATTGAATGGTCTCTAAATTGTATTTATATGTAACAATAAATTCAGTCAAAGCCATAGTACGATATTTTTTGCCATCATTCAAAATGATTTCATCAATTTTTTGTTCAAATTCTAGATCATACTTATTATCTAATTCCTTGTAATATTTCTTGTTCAAAAATATTCTTAACTCTCCAGTATAACAAATTCCATACTTTAGAAAGTTATTAAATTCAACTGATTTGCATAAATAATTTATGTCTGATTCTATATGGCATTCATAGTCCGACATAATACTGTGAAATTTTCTAACTTGACTCGTTGACGGACTTTCATAAAATAATTCCAATCCACACTCAGTCATAGACTGTTTTAATAAATCTTTAGAATGACGATAATCTAGATTGGGATTGTCCAATTTATTTTTTGCACGAAACCAATGGTAGATACTCAAAAATTCATCATTAGTTAGTAAATCTATATTTTCACTAATCTTACTAATGATTTCTTGAAATTTTATGTCTTCATAATTTTCATCAACGTATGCTCGAAAGGAAAAATCGCATTCGCTATTTAATCGTTTGCTTAATTCGATTTTAGCTTTGTTCTCATCTAATTTTATAAAGTATAATTGTTCTGACATGTATTTTTTAGAATTAGCGCTAATGAAAAAGTATTTAGTTGATTGTCTGTGCTATCTACATCAACCCATAACCAAAGTAGTTGATTGCAATATTGCTATTATTATATTCATAAACCAAATTTGTACCCCACTTTCATTTTTTTGACGCAGCATTAATGACCAAAAAGGTGGTTGCAATTGGTAATAAATCCACTATCTATCAAAGATGTATTATGAAATCTCTTTTATCTTTTTTGCGTCACGCATGTCGGTAAATGAACCCCAAATGGTTATTACAATTACTGCATTGTAAACTTAATGCGTTGAACAAAAACTGCATTGGTATCTCTATTAATGCTCGGCACCGCAATAATTCATTCATTGCATTGAATAATTGTGCGGCTCAAATCGAAAGTGTATCCATAGTCTCATCCATAAATGTTTTGATCCTTTTTTCCAGCATTGGTTCTTTTTCTATCAGTTTTTGAAGCAATACGAATTGGTTGTTAGCTCGCACTAGGTTGTGGCCAAGGTATTGTTCACCATAATAAACATCGTTTAGGAGGTAGTCGGTTAAAAACCGAATTGCCTGCATATAGATGATAAACTTGCCAGCATATATAAAGTTATCTATTTCTTCCTTGCTCAATTCTTGTTTCATTTCAGACAAATAACCCGCTACTATTGCCTGAAAAAAATCTTCCCTAATCTCTATTTTCGTAAAATCGGTCTCCTCTTCGCTTACAGGCGAGAGGTAGGTGCGCATCATGTCGCCTACATCGCTGATAAAATACCCGGGCATTAACGTGTCTAAGTCAATCACACACAGTCCTTTCATGTTTGTATCAAATAGCACATTGTTTATTTTGGTATCGTGATGCATTACCCTCGTTTTAAAACTTTGGTGCTTTATCAATTCATCATATTGCTTTACTATTTGTTGGTTTTTTTTTATCCCATCTATGCTATTTTCTGCTACTTTCAATCGGAGTTTATTGCCAGTAATAAGTGCTGATTCAAATTGATTGTACCTCAATCGTAAATTATGGAAATCTGGAAGTGGGATATGCAAGGTTTGGGTAGGAAATTGGGCTAGCAGTTTTGTTAACCGACCAAATTGTACCGCCGCTTCGTAAGCAAGATGGCTGTTTTCTAGTACACTATACGTTACGGATCCTTCTACAAAAGGGAACAGCCTATAATGCCCATTTTCGGGAATATGCAATTGTTCTTCACCCTTTATGGTGGGAATAAGCGGTACAAATAAATACCAAGGATGTTCGAACTTCAAATAATCGCCGATGTTTTTGATATTGTTCGCAATATGTTCCGGGTTGTTGAAAACATAGTTGTTTACTTTTTGAAGAATATAGGATCTATCGCTGCAAACAATTTTCCAGGTACTATTAATAAGCCCCCCTTTCAAAGTAACCACTTCCAACACCGAGGTCAAGCCATATTGTTCAAAAACCGATTTAAGCATACATCAAATGTAAACGGTTTAACTAAAATCTTTCAACGTCGTTTGTTGTAGAAAAATGTTGCCACTATTGGACGAATAGGGGATAAGTGAAGTTTTTATTGTAAAATAAAGAGGTTAATTGTTCGATTAATATGTTTATTTTTGTTCGTACATTGATTACGGGTGAATAACAAATTCCTTAACTAAATAGGTGCAAAAAGTTTTTAGCTTTTGCTGTACTAAACCGCCATGATGTGGAGGTTAGATAAATGCAGACTACCGAAAAACAAATTACATGCGCCAAATAAACAAAGTGTAAAAATATAACCTAATAAATACCAGGCAAAGATTCCAGTTCCCTCACCTTTGGAGAGGGGTAGGGGTGATGTTTAAATTTGGGGAAGCGAAATACTTTTATGCACCTAACGAATTGAATTTGAATCGACCACAGGTCTAAACAGCTAGCCTAGCTCTTCCCTGACTATTGAGAAAAATATTCCCACATCCCATTTCTCTCAAGCAACTTTATAAAACAACCAATTACCTTCCCCTCTCCTTAGCATCCTTTTGTAAGGCATATGTAATAGATAATCTATTATCATTTTGCAATCATCAAACAGTCGCTTAACCTCTTATTTCTCGTGTTAAACAAAGGCACGAACCAATTGGCAATTAATCTAATTGATGTTACTTTTTACCCAATTACAGAAATTTTTTTATCAAATTTGGATAGTAATATGTTTCTTTCATGTCTTCCAATGAAGTCAATTTGCCATTATGATTACAATAAATTTTACTTAAACCTTCTTTTGTACCATCAAACATGCCTTGTTCGTCTATAATTACATAATCATCTTTATCAAAGGAATACAATGAAAATAATTTCCTTCCTTCCTCCAAATTATACATTTGTATTCCATTATTATCATAAGTAAGAAGTAAGTTCTTTTCAAACCATACATCACCAATTGTTGCACTAGAATCAATTGCAAAAGATTTTACCAAACTTCCTTTTTGCATATCCCAAATCATTACCTTGTTTTTGCGCAAGATAAACTTGCCATTAATTAAAACTTCGGGTTTAGAAACAGTAATTAGTATTGTACCTTTCTTATTGAATCTAGAAAAATAAATAGGGCTTAAGTTTCCTTTTAAAATATATTTTAATTGTTGGGTTTTGATGTCCCATATCTTTATTGAATAAATAAATTCATTTTGTTCACCCGACATTCCTGAACCATGTAAGGAATCCTTACAAGTTGTATCCTTAAAATGCATTACACTATTTTTCTTGGAATTCCAGTAATATGAACTTTCTCTACCATGATTGGTCATTGCCAGCGAATAATTATTAGTAATACAGTTGGGTTCAAGCCACTCTACAGGAATATCAGTTTTGAATATTGTATCATTTTTTTCCAGCCCAATGATTGCAGAATAACTTTTATCATTATCTGCATTATGGCCTTCATGATAGAAGTACATTTTTCTAAAATGCTTATCAAATCCTTCAGAGCTAATACAGTTACAATAAAATGATTTATTCTTTTTAGATTTTAGGTTGAAAAAGTTTATGCTCAATGATTGATTGCATTGCCAATGAGCTCCACCTGATGCAGCAGAGCCCATTGGTAACTTGTACATTATATATTTTGATTTAGCATCAAAATGCAACTTTTTACTATAACCATCTTCAAATATTATTTCTGATACTGTTTTTCCTGTAGATATTTGTTTTACGGTACAAGTGTCGTAGTAATTACCAACTATTGCTATCAATTTGTCGTCATAACTAATAGCGGAGCAATTATTAAAATCATTATTAAATGAACATCCTTTTATTTTATCTTTTGATACTTCTAAAAGATTTACTTCGGATGAATTCCTATTTATTATATGATGATGTTTTGGGGAAAATTCTGCTTGTACAGTTGGATGAATTCCTTTTATTTTATATTCAACTTTGAAGGTTTCTGTATTAAACAAAATAAATTTTAAATTATGTACATGAAAATCTCCCCAGTATTCATCTGTAACCAATAGATATTTGCCAGTTATACTGAAATGGAATTTTGTTCGAACACTATTTGATTTAAGTTTAAGTATTTCTTTACTTGTATTGAAATTGTAGATAGAAAGCTTATCCCAATATTTAATGGCAATACATTGACTATTGTTACTGATTTCAGCCGCATCATATCTTTGTTTATTAGTTAAAAGTGAGTCAAGCTTTTCTTTCAAAAAAAATTTTTTCGGATTCTGATCAATACTATAAAGTGTGTTTCTACGGATAAATGAGTCTTTGTCATTTAAATATTTGTTTAACACTTTACCAGTTTTTAAATCCCATACATAGCCCCCATTTTCTGGATTGTCAAAATCCTGACTGATAATATATTTTTCATCATCACTAAAAATGGCTTCCCCATGCAATATAATCGGGGTATAGGATTGCTTGTTTTGGGCTTGTAAAACACTATTATGTATTACTAAGCTAAGAAGAAAAAAAGCAATCCACTTCATATGATTGATATGGTTATGTGATTGATGAGGGCGATATTAGTTTAGCGATCCATAAGACTTCCCATCTCTCCCTCAAGTAAACAACTACACCCCTTACCCCTTCGGCACCAAAAATACCACCACATCAATCGTCTTCCCCTTCTCCGCTTTCACCGGAACAGAAGCCGCCTCAAAATCAGGATGCGCCAAATACGCTATAGCCTTAGTCGTTTTCACAGACTGAAACCAAGCAATACCCTCTTTATCTCCCACCATTTTTTTATTCAAAACAGGAATATCCACTTCCACATCGGCCACCGATGCACCGGTAACTTTATTTTTACAAATAAGTCGAATCCCTGTGTATCGCTTTGGTACGGTTATCCTAATAGCTTTTTTCAGCTTCTGCATAAATTCCTTGTTATAGTTCGGTGTACCCTTCCCAAAACGCCCCTCCAAAGATTTCACCAACTGCTCCTTCGCCGAATCCACTGCATCAAAAGCATCCGCCACCCTCGTGGTCATATTGCTAGACTCAATAATAATCTCAGCAGGTTTACCAATATAACCCTCAAACACAGTAATCTGCGAAGCCAACTCCGTAATCTGGGTAGCTTCAATATCCGCCTCAGCCTCCAACACCGCCTTATTTTTAATTAAAACGGTAGAAATAGCTTTCGCAAATGCCACAAACTCAGGTTCAGAAGCAGGTATATCCGAATACTTATACCCGAAAGTCCCCATCAATGCTGTATTCTTATTTAGTTCCGCCCATACGCTTGCCAGTTTCGTCATAGCCCAAATAGACTGTTTAATAGCTGCAAATAAGTCGGCTTTTGTCTGGGTTACCACCGTGCTATCATTCACCACAAAACTTTCGTTGGGAACAAGGGCAATCAAATCGGCATGAGCCGTTGTAAATTGTTGAATCCCGGCTTTAATCAGATTCAATTTTTTAAATAATCCAGCGAAATTTGTTAAAAATGTAGCAAAAATCAAGTACATCCGGTACTTACCCACTTGAGGATCTGTCATAAAAGGTGATTTAGATGGTTAAAAATTAATATTAAGTCGTTGATTTATAATTTTTTGTGAAGTCGTTTTCTTTAGAAAAACTTCAAAGCAGTTAAGGAGAGCCTTAAAGTTAGTTATGAGAGGCTTAAAGTTGGTGAGGAGAGCCTTAAAGTTAGTTAGGAGAGGCTTAAAGTTGGTGAGGAGAGGCTTAAAGTTTGTGAGGAGAGCCTTAAAGTTAGTGAGGATAGGCTTAAAGTTAGTGAGGAGAAGCTTAAAGTTAGTGAGGAGAGCCTTAAAGTTAGTGAGGAGAGCCTTAAAGTTAGTGAGGAGAGCCTTAAAGTTAGTGAGGAGAGCCTTAAAGTCCAAAAGGAAACAAGCATAGCAAAAAAAGGAGTGGTATAAGTAACGACCAACCATTAAAAAACACTGTTTAATGCCAACATAATTCCGACGAAGCAAAACGGTTGATGAAATTTCAAGGATGATTGAGGAATTTACTATAATACCCTTTTTGGGGTGTTTTAGGCTAAAAATGGGGTAAAACAAGGCTTTTTTGCTACTAAATGGCAGGCTATTAAGGTTTTGGAAAGAACAAGACACCCGCCCAAAAACCTCCATAAAAAATAAAGAAAACCACCTCCATTGCCCGCTCAAAGCAACAAAATCAACGCCACTGCTTGTAAATCTCGAATAGTATTTGTATGGGTTTGGTATCGTCAGCACCATATCACTCTTTTTTATTCAGAGCAAATATAGGGGGATTATTTACATACAAACAATCACGGTCATTTTTTTAAAAAAAATGTTTTCTCTTGTTATAATTCGTGCTTTTTGCAAAAAAAATTGGTCAATTGATTCATTAAAAGCGATTCAAACCTTCCTTTACAGATCAATACGTTGCATCATAATGTCTTTGCATTTTTATATCAAACCCACATCCACCCAATAACCCCATTCCCATCCAATTTTCGTTCCCATCCAATCCTTACCAAATTCGTTCTGGTAAATAATTTCTTATAAAAGCTAACCACAGAATAATTAACTACTTGAATGCAATAAACAAATGATAAAAATATTCTTAAACCTATTCCAGCCAATCATTCCAGTTCCCTCTCCATCGGTGAGGGGTTGGGGTTAGGTCAACTTCATGTACGTGAAAAACTATTTCTTTTAAACCTCAAATCCCCTTAAACACAGTCAAATCTAGCAATGGGTGGTTTTCATCCCGTTTCGATAGTTCGGTAGGAGGATAAGGCCATATAATGTTAACACTTGGTTCATCATATCGCAATCCCCCCTCGGCTTCAGGGGTATAAAAGGCATCGTGTTGGTACAGCAATTCCGCATCCTCGCTCAATGTTTGAAATCCATGTGCAAAACCTTTAGGTATATAAATCATGTTTCTTTTCGCTGCGGACAGCACCACACTAGTGTACTGTAAAAACGTGGGTGATGAAGCCCGCAAGTCCACCACTACATCAAACACCTCCCCGGCAATGCAACGCACCATTTTTACTTCCCCATGTGGCGGGTATTGAAAGTGCATCCCTCTTATCGTTCCTTTTTTGGCAGTGAAGGAATGATTCATTTGCACCCATTCTTGCAATAATCCATGTTGGGCAAATTCTTTTTTGCAAAAAGTTCTTCCAAACCAACCCCTATCATCCCCAAATATTTGCAGGGTTATTTCATACAGTCCTTTGAGGGGTAATTCCGAAAAAATCATAATGATTGATATTTTTTTATTTGCTCAAAACTGTATGCCAATCTTTTTTCCGGTGCTTGTTTGTACCAATCAATCGTCCACCAAATGGCAGTAGCAGCATCCAGTTTAGGTTGCCACCCCAGTTGGGTTTGCGCTTTTTCTATGGATAGTTTTAACAGGTTGGCCTCATGTACCGCCATAGGGGAGGAGGTGTCTTTCCATTCACCGCTACCCCATACCTGAATCGCTTGTTCCACTAGTTGTTGAACAGTTAAGTGGTCTTGAGGGTGAGGGCCAAAATTGTAAGCTGTGGCAAATTGTTTCGGTTGCTCGTGCAAAAGCCCACCAAGTAATAAATACCCGCCCAATGGCTCCAATACATGCTGCCAAGGTCGTACAGAGTGTGGATTCCTTACCCCAATCTCCATGTTCAATTGTAATGACCGCACAATATCTGGCACAATCCTGTCTTTGCTCCAATCCCCCCCCCCAATTACATTACCCGCCCTAACACTCGCAATTGCTTTTTGGTGTTGATGGTAAGATGTAATATTAAAAAAAGAATTTCTAAAGCTGTTGACCACCAGTTCCGTACAAGCTTTGCTTGCACTGTATGGGTCATATCCGCCCAGCGTATCCTTTTCATTGTACAGTATATCTTGTTCTTTATTTTCATACACCTTGTCCGTAGTAATCACCACAGTGGTACATTTTTTTTCCAATGCGTTTACAGCTTCTAACACTTTGGCGGTTCCTGCCACGTTCACTTCAAAGGTCTCCGATGGCAAATCATACGATCGCCTCACCAAGGGTTGGGCGGCCAAGTGGAAAACAAAATCTGGCTGGAATGCCAGCATTTCTTGCTTCAATAAAGCTAAGTCCCTAATATCCCCAAATACCCCCGTTAGTTTATCAGCAGCTTGCAACAATTCAAATAATCCTTGTCCATATTCCGGTGGTAGGGCATAGCCTTTCACGGTTGCTCCTAGCGTATGCAACCAAGCGCAAAGCCACGCTCCTTTAAATCCTGTATGTCCGGTTACAAATACTTTTTTCCCTTGGTAAGTTGCAGCTAAATCTATTCCTGTTACCATTTTTTCCATAAAGCCTTGTTTTGTTGCCACAGCGTTTCTAGTTCTATTTTGTCCCTTAATGCATCCATACATTTCCAAAATCCATAATGATTAAAGGCTACCAATTCTTCGTTTTTCGATAATTGCTCTAGCGGGGCATCCTCCCACATCATTTCTTCCATATCACCTTCTAAGTAGGTAAAAACCTCTGGTTGCAATACAAAAAATCCAGCATTAATCCATTTGCTTTCATCCTTCGATTTTTCCCTAAAGGCTGTCACCACCCCCGATTCATTCAATTCCATACCCCCAAATCTTGCCTCAAGCGCAACTGCCGTAACAGTGGCCAGCCTACCATGTTTTTGGTGAAATGCAACAAGTTCATGAATGTTTATGTCGGCAACCCCATCCCCATAAGTAAGCATAAAGGGTTCGTTAACTAGGTATTGCTGTACTTTTTTGAGTCTCCCCGCCGTTTTTGTAGTAGCCCCAGTTTCTACGAGCGTTACTTTAAAGTTTTCTGAGTTGGTACCATGCACTTCCATTTGATTATTGGCTACATCAATGGTAATATCCGAATTGTGTAAGAAATAGTGCATGAAATACTCCTTAATAATGTATCCTTTATACCCCAAGCAAATAATAAATTCATGATACCCATAAGCGGCATAACCCTTCATAATATGCCATAGAATTGGTTTGCCACCTATTTCCACCATCGGCTTAGGCCGTGTGTCCGTTTCTTCTGAAATTCTAGTACCTAATCCCCCTGCAAAAATTACAACTTTCATATTTTTCAAATGCCGCCAAATCTAGTTGTATTTAGAACATAGCTTCCGGGTTCAAACCTAGATGGGGGTAAACTAATGTACATAGTTGTTTTTTTGAATCAATTATGGTATTTACTGCTCTTGTGCATGCAAAAGGGATTAACTGTATTTTATTGTAATTAAAAGATAATTTATTGTCTTTTAAATGCAAATTGTTAACCATGTTAAGTAAGATTTTGGTGCGTGAAAGTTCTTGTTCTAGTAGCACAAATTTCCTTTACAGTCGCTGTTTCACAAATGCAGACTAATAAAAAAACTAGGCCATTATCCCAAAAAACACAGGGTAAAAATATCCTTAAGGCTATTCCAGCCAATCATTCCAGTTCCCTCTCCCTCGGAGCGGGGTAGGGGTGAGGTTCATTACATGTAATCAAAAAGCATTTAGTCACAATGTTTCATTTTCCATTGCAGCGGGAAGGGTAAAAACAAAATCACTGCCTTTACCCTCGGTACTATTAACATGAAAAGTACCCCCATTTTTTTCTACAAATTCTTTGCATAGCAACAAACCTAGTCCAGTTCCCTTTTCTTTTAGTGTGCCCACAGTGGTAATAGATTCTTGGTTTTGAATTTTTTGCATAATAGCAGCTGGTATTCCTACGCCAGTGTCAGATACCGTAACCTCAAGCATAGAGGATACCTCTCTGGCTTTTATAGTAACGGAATCCCCTGGATGACAGAATTTTATGGCATTACTCAATAAATTTCTGATGATAGTTTGCAGCATGTCTTTGTCGGCATAACCTTGAATGGCGGTTTTTATTTGATTGCTAAAGCGTAGTTGTTTCTCAGTTATAGATGGTAGCAAAGGAGCAGCCACTTCGTCCACAATTGCAGAGATATATAGTAAGGTTGGTTGTACCCTAAAACCTTCCAATTGACTTTTTGCCCACCCGAAAAGTGTTGAAACTAGTTCTGTCGTGGTTGCTATTTGTTTTTGAAGCATGGTCATAAGCTTGTTGGCATCCTCCTCCGACATCCTTTTTGCCTGCATCATCGATAGCAACATTTTTAAAGAATTGAGTGGGCTTTTAATGTCATGAGATACAATGGAGAATAATTTATCCTTAAACTGATTGTTTACTTGTAGTGCCTTTGATTGCTGCACCAGTATCTCTTTTTGTTGTTCTATTTCATTGTTTTTTTGTTCTAAACTTTCGTTCAATTTTATTTTAGATGCTCTGCTGAAATACAGCAATGTTGCAATAATCAACACTAGTAGCGTAGATACCAATGCAAGTATAGTTTCTAGTCGTTGCGTGTTCAATTGGCTTTGAACTAGTAAGCTTTTGCGCTGATGTTCCGTTTCTAGTTGTTTTTCTCTTGTAGCATATTCATATTTGGCAGCAATTTCATAGTTCTTTTTGATGGTTTCTTCACTATATAAACTGTCTGTATATAGCTTATGTATTTTCAGATAGGCGAATGCAGCTTTAACGTCTCCTTTTTGTTCATAGGAGTTGGACAAAATTTTTGCGCCTTCCTTTATTTCTTTCTTTAACCCATGTAATTTGGCATAGCTAAATGCAGGCTTCGTTGTTTGAATAGCTTCGTCGTATATCTTTAATGCATCAAGACATTGCCCCATTAATAAACCAGTTTGACATATCCCTAGTTGATCTTTGTTTTTATAGTAATAGCTGTTGGCAGCGCTAAATTTTTGAAGCGCAGCACGATACTGTTGTTGTGCAAAATCCAATTTCCCCAAAGCCGAAGATATAAATGCCTCCGAATAAGCATCTCCTTTCTGGTGTGCCAGTGTCTGTGCTTGTAATTGATACATTCGGGCACTATCAATATTTTTTTTGTAAAAATAAACATCACCTAGATTGGATAATTCTCCCATTACAGAAGTTGCCATCGCCAGTTGCTGATATATGGATAATGCTCTTTTTGAGCATTTTTCTGCTTCGTTATATTGTTCAATTTGTATAAAATAACCGCCAAGGTTAGAACTAATTTTGGCTATCTGTTCAGATTTATTCAGTTTTTCTGCTAATGAAAGGGCCGCTTTTAAATACTTGAATTGGTTAGGTAAATCTCCTTTTAAATCACTACTGGCTGCCAACATCCTAAGTGCTTCTGTTTGTCCAAGGCCAAACTCCATTTTCTCCGACAATGCCAAAGCTTTCTCGGCAGTTATCCGCATACTATCTGCACTGGAAGAGTAGTAGCACCTGCTTAGTTTGCATAAAAGCAAGATACAGCTAGTATCTTCATATCCTTTCCCAGCACAGCCATTGATAGCAATTTGACGTTTTATTGATGCTGACTCAAAAGGGTGTTGCGCTATTATTCTTTGCTGGAAACTAAAGAATAATAGTAGTACAATCCACCAGAATTGTGATGAAAAATAGATACGGCAATGGAGCATTTATTGTGTAATAAGGGGTAAGTGTTAATACAAAAATGAGTTTGCCAAAGTAGGGGGTATTAACGTAAAAATGGATGGTTAGGGCATTAATTTAATGACTTTACTACAAAAAATAGCTATCATATAATTAAATAAGCCATTTCAAAGGTCTGCATAAGGAGAGAAAACCTCATTACCAAAACAAAGCCATTCACAACTAAAAACTAACCACTATCTAAGCCTTTGGATGCGCTTTATTGAAGGTGTTTTTTAGTTTTTCTATGGTATTATGTGTGTACACTTGTGTAGAAGCAAGACTCGCATGACCCAACAGTTCTTTTACTGCATTCAAATCTGCACCCTTGTTCAGCAAATGGGTAGCAAAACTATGTCTCAATACGTGGGGGCTGCGTTTATGTATGGTGGTTACATACGTTAAATTTCTATGGACTAATTGGTAAACCCCTGAACGGGTGATGGCTTTTCCATTCTTTTTGGTAAACACTTGTTTACATATTTCACCAGACGGCAATGCAGGTTTGTCTTTAATATAGTCTTGCATAGCTGCTGATATTTCCCTTGAAATGGGTATTATACGTTCTTTCTTGCCTTTCCCCAATACTTTTATCTGAAAATTTGAGGGATCAACCTGAGTGTCCAATAATCCTACAAGTTCGGCCAATCTTATCCCAGTAGTATAGAATAGTAGCATAACTAATCGTTCTGTTCTACCATCCCAATCTTCGCTAAAAGTAATTTGAGTAAACAATTGTTCCATCTGATCTTCAGATACAAACTCGGGTAGTCGTTTCTTTATTTTGGGGGTATTAATAGCAAGCATTGGACTTTTCTTAACCACACCAGCCTTCAACAAAAAACGAAAGAAGGACTTAAGAGAAGACATTTTTCTGTTGATGCTTTTGGCGGTCATCTCATCATTCTTGAGCTCAGCCATCCAGCTTCGTACAAATGTTGCTTCAACATCAGGAAGTGCGGGTGATTCAAACTGGCTGGCTAAAAAAGAAAAAAACTGAGCCAAATCGTTGCCATATGCCTCTAGCGTATGGGGTGAGTACCGCTTTTCAAAAGATAAGTAGTTTAAAAAATCAGTAAGTTGAGGTTGGTATTGTTCAGTAGAGCGCATAAAAAAAGTAGCTCAAAATAAAATACTTTGGCTACTTTAATATTTTTGGGAACAACTATTAGACGCTTAGTCTAATTTTCCACTAGCAAGTTGCTGCTTGTAAATTGCTTTCAAAATTTGACCGCGACGAACAACACTTGGTTTTGTAAATGTTTGACGCTCACGTAGTTGAAGCAAAGTTTTACTTTTTTCAAACTTCTTCTTGTACTTTTTAAGCGCTTTGTCAATGTTCTCGCAATCCTTGGAGTCGATAATGAGCATGTGAATGATACCTCTTTGGTTAAAAATGAACGCAAAAATAGGGGATTCAATTACATTACCAAATTTGAATCAATTTTTTTAATTGCACAGGTGTTAATAACACTCAGTAAATTTGGTTTAATATAGCAAATCCTCCAATTTTCTTTCACTCACAATATTGATTTTTCCAGATTTTATCTCAATTAAGTTCTCCGATTTAAAATCACTCAAGGTTCTTATGAGCGATTCTGTAGCCGTGCCCACATACCTAGCAATATCATCCCTAGAAATATCAATGTTTTGTCCAGGTTTGTCCTTGTAAAACTTTCTATGGATATCTATCAAAGCCTTTGCAATTCTTTTTCTTAGTGAATCATAGGCAAGGTTTAATAAGCGTGTTTCTTTTTCCTGCATGTTTTTAGTAATCAGTTTAATGAATTTGGTGGCAATAGTTATATCATTATACACTAATTGAACAAATTCCTCCCTTGGTATGAGTGCCACTTCCGCATCTTTAATAGCCTCAGCTGTGTCTTCATAGTTCTTCTCTTCTAATAGTGGTACATAACCTATAAAATCGCCCGGGGCAAATAAATTGGTAATATACTCTTTGCCATCGTCATTTATTTGGTAAGATTTCACATGGCCACTCTTTAAGTAGTAAAGGTATTTTGGACGCTTACCTTCTGCATACAATAACTGTTTTTTATACACCAAGTGTGTATCGTAACTGTCTAAATCCATTTTAAACAATCCTGAACTTTGAAGTTTTTTCATCAAATCATTCACCCCCTTATCATCTTCAGTGTATTTACTTCTAAGAATATCCTGCTTCTTAAGGCGGGTTTCAATAGCATTTAATAGTTCAAAATCGTCAAAGGGTTTGGTAATGTAATCATCAGCTCCCATATCCATACCTTTTCTTAAATCACTTCTCTCTGCTTTTGCCGTTAAAAAAACAAAGGGTATGTCTTGGGTATCAGGATTTTTTTTAAGCAAGTGCAAAACACCATAGCCATCTAATTCTGGCATCATAATGTCGCAAACTATCAGGTCTGGAAGCTGCGTTATAGCTATTTCCACACCTTTTCGGCCATCTTCGGCCATTAATGTTCTGTAACCGTCCAATGACAATATCTCAGCTGTATTTTCTCTGATGTCCTTATTGTCGTCTATAATCAATATCGTGCGCATAGTTAATAAAATGGAATGAAGATAATTGGTTGCAAGATTACTAGCCTAACCATTTTTTTAGCACTGACATTTATCATGTTTTTTTATGAGTACTATTAGCCACCTATACACTTTCTCTAAGGTACTTTGGCTCGTTAAATTTTCTACATAGTTCTTGCCTGTCAAGAAGCAATTTCAATACTAGAGCTTTATGTTAACAATTTCTGCCAATGCTGTTGTTTGCGCCCACTGTGGTGAAGTATGTGCCTCAGTACAACTACGATTAAACAACCAAAACTTTTGCTGTGAAGGTTGTAAAATGGTTTATCAGTTAATAAATAAAACCGGCCTTTGCGATTATTATGCACTGAACCCTAATCCTGGCATCAACCAAAGATTTAAGGTTCGCGAAAATAAATTTGCGTTTTTGGAGGATCCCCAAATAGGTCAACAACTGATCAGCTTCTCTGATGGCACGCAAACCCATGTAACATTTTACCTGCCTCATATCCATTGTAGCTCATGTCTTTATATTCTTGAGCATCTTCACCAGCTAAATGAGGGAATAATCACTTCCACTGTAAATTTTAATCTTAGAGAGGTAACAGTGGTGTTTGGCCAAACTACTAATTTGAGAGCAGTTGCTGAATTGCTTACTGCAATCGGCTATGAACCCTATATCAGTTTAAACAATCTTCAGGCGAAAAAACCTAAAACTCAAAAGGGTATGATATACCAGCTTGGAGTGGCAGGATTTTGTTTTGCTAACATCATGTTATTGAGCTTTCCTGAATACTTGGGACTTGACCAATTAGATCCAATGTTGCAGCAAACTTTCAGATGGCTCAACTTTGTGTTGTCATTGCCAATAATAATGTATAGCGCGCAACCATTTTATAAGGCAGCATGGAAAGGTCTAACCCATCGTTTTTTAAACATAGATGCCCCAATTGTCTTGGCTATATTAGTAACTTTTGGTAGAAGTTGCTATGAAATCATCACGTCTGGTGGTTCGGGTTATTTTGATTCTATGAGTGGAATTGTATTCTTCATGTTGATTGGGCGTGTCTTACAAAATAAAACCTATGAACAACTTTCCTTTGATCGAGATTACACGGCTTACTTTCCAATAGCGGTATCTGTACTAAAAAACACCGAAGAAGTAATCACGCAATTACCTAACATACAATTGAATGATACCTTACTTATTCACAACGATGAGCTAATTCCTACAGATGGGATTCTTACTAAAGGAAGGGCTCTGATTGACTACAGCTTTGTTACAGGCGAATCTGCACCAGTTTTAAAAGAGATGGGGGAAATTGTTTACGCTGGAGGCAGACAAGTAGCTGGCAATATTGAGATATTGGTAATGAAAGAGGTTTCTCAAAGCTATCTCACGAGTCTATGGGAAAAAGATCATAAAGAAACCAAGAAGGGCGATGAAACCGCATCCTTTGTACATCTGATAAGTCAATATTTTACGGTTATTCTTTTTTCTTTGGCAATTATTACTGCAATATTTTGGTATTATAATGATAGTAGCAAACTATGGAATGCCGTTACAGCCATGTTGATAGTTGCTTGTCCCTGCGCATTGCTACTGTCTAGCACATTTACGAATGGTAATATTCTCAGGATTCTCGGAAACAATCATTTTTATCTCCGCAATGCCCAAGTGATTGAAGATATTGCCAATGTCAACCACATTGTTTTCGATAAAACAGGAACCCTCACCACTGTTCAATCACAAGCTATTCAATATGATGGCGTTCCATTATTGGAGAGCCAAAAAGTGGCAATAGCTACTTTAGCCTCCCAAAGTAACCATCCCCTTAATAAACTCCTTGCAAAACACTTGAAACCATCCATCAAAAAACAACTTAGTGTTCTAGGATTTAAAGAAGTAGCTGGAAAAGGCATTGAAGGCTTTGTAGATGATGAACTTTATTCAATTGGCGCTTATTCTTTTATAACTGGTGAAACCGATTACGTAGATAACAATGATACCAAAGTTTTCATTGGGCATGAAGGAAAGCTATTGGGACAATTTATTTTCCAAAACCAATACAGAAAAAACATAGCTCAGTTATTTGACAAGCTAAAATTTAAGGTTGATTTGTCCATTATATCTGGGGATAGCAATGGCGAGGCAAATAATTTGAGGAAATTAGCAGGAGATAGTGCAACGATTCTTTTTCAGCAAAAGCCTGTTGATAAGCTCAATTATGTTCGCACTCTAGACAATCATGGACAAAAAGTTATGATGATAGGGGATGGCCTCAACGATGCTGGAGCACTTACTAATAGTTTGGTGGGTGTTGCGGTTGCGGAGGACTGCAATAATTTTACGCCAGCAAGCGATGCAATCATAGAAGCCGGTCAATTACCTCAATTAAACCTGTATATCCAATTATGTAAGGCCAATAAAAAAATTATTCTAGCAAGCTTGGCGTTGTCTATTGTCTATAATATTGTTGGTTTGAGTTTCGCAATGCAAGGCATGTTATCCCCCATGGTAGCGGCTATTTTAATGCCTGCTAGTTCTTTATCAATACTACTAATAACTTTTGGTAGTAGTAATCTTGTAGCCAAAAAATTGGGTTTATTTCTTCAAGACTGCAAACCAATTAATGGATGATGTTGTAGGTGAAATAAAAAAAAATCTCTCCAATAAAGATTTTCCCCCTATTTTTGTGCTTTAATAATTATTTATATTTTTACAATGAACACAAAATTTACAGGAACTGTGAAGTTCTTTAATGAGGAGAAGGGGTTTGGTTTTATTAAGCATGATGATTCAAACAAAGAAACGTTTGTACATGCTAATGGGTTGGTTGACCAAATCGAGGCTAACGACAAAGTACAATTTGATGTACAGGAAGGTCGTAAAGGATTAAATGCTGTTAATGTTAAGCGCATAGTATAAATCTAATTACAAACTACCAGAAAAAGGCTATGATAATTATGTTATCATGGCCTTTTTTATGTTTATTTATCATTACAAAACTTAAACTCTTACTACTTTACTATGAGCTTGTTACACGAACAACTTATCGAAACTGTTGATTTTATACAAAAGCAAAGCAATGCAAAACCTACTGTAGCTATCATTCTAGGCAGTGGGCTTGGAAATTTTACCGATGAAATAGTTGTGGAAACCCGAATTGCTTACAACCAAATTCCTCATTTTCCCACTAGCACAGTGGAAGGTCACAGTGGCCAATTAATTTTTGGTCAGTTAGATGGTCAATCGGTTTTGGTAATGGCTGGTCGCTTTCATTATTATGAAGGTTATAGCCCCCAGCAAGTGACATACCCAATTAGGGTCATGAAATTATTGGGTATAAAACAGTTAATCCTATCTAATGCTGCTGGAAGTGTAAATCCCACTTTTAAAGTGGGCGATTTGATGATTATCAATGACCACATCAGCTTTTTTACCCCTAATCCATTACTAGGGCCAAACGAAAATGAATTAGGACCTCGCTTTCCTGATATGAGCGAACCCTACAATAAAGAATTAATTAGTAAAGCCATTAACATAGCTAAACAGCACAACATTGAAGTTAAGCAGGGAGTATATGTTGGTGTAACCGGCCCAACATTTGAAACAAGGGCTGAGTATAAATTAATCAAAGCGGTTGGTGGGGATGTTGTGGGTATGAGTACAGTTCAAGAATGCATAGTTGCAGTCCACGCAGGTATGACAGTGTTCGCAGCAAGTGTGGTTACAGATTTAGGCATTCGCGATGAAGAAAACACTATAACCCATGAGGAGGTTTTGCAGGCCGCAAAAGAAGCCGAACCAAAACTTACTTTACTAATCAAGGAATTGGTTAAAACATTATAGATTCTCTTGGCTGTCTCTTAGCAATCAGTGGCTGCTTTTTTTTGTATCATCGGTGCAAAATTCAAGCAGCCATTGTTTATTTGGATGGCAGCTTTTTTCTTGCTTTATTGACCAATTAATTTACACAATTGCCACTCTATTTTTTAACACTAGAATGTTATTTTACCTCACAATTTTAGCAAATAAGAAGTAGGGATGGTCAGTTCTCTAACAATACTCAGTAATGAAGGAATTATCGATTAAGCACCCTTAACTTATCTCATAGAAAAGCGCATAGAATTTCGCTTTTGTATCAAATAGCATTCGGTGTTTGCATACTGTTAAAATACGCTTTTATCCAGCCCTGCAATGGTTGTGAATTAAATTATTCATACGGCATTATAGTTTCATTTTTTTAAATAAGCAAAATAGAATGAGTGAATAACCTTTTATTTCGAGCCAAACTTTTCCACAGTGCTGCTTAAGGGTCAATAATTCGCTTTTCCAATTCTATCATTACAGCGTTGAGACAGTTAAATGGTTGGTTTATTTCGCTGTTGAAGCCTTACGTATCCACATATCCTAAGATTTTTTTGCCCCTTAATTTTTAAAAAACTAACCTGTATGAGTTCGTTAATTCACAGCACGGATAAGGAATTGGTTCGTGCATTTCAGAATGGTGATAATGCTGCTTTGGAGTGTTTAATTAAACGCTACAAAGACCAGATTTATACCTCAATTGTCATTGTAGTTAAAGATTCCTATGTTGCGGATGACATTTTTCAGGAAACCTTCTTTAAGATTATCAATAGATTAAACACTGGAAAGTATAGTGAGGAGGGAAAATTTTCTTCTTGGGCCTTGCGTATAGCAAGGAATTTATGTTTAGACTATTTCAGAAGTCCTAATCAGATTTACATGGTTCCATCCGAAAACAGCTTTTTTTCAGACGAAGTTGGTGATGTAATTAATGATTCTGACAAGGGCATTAGCCAAGCCCAAAGCTTTGAAAGAATGAAAATGTTACTTAATTACATTCCTGTTGAGCAAAAGGAAACCATAGTGCTCAGGCATTTTGCAGGGCTTTCTTTCAAAGAGATTGCCGCTTTAACCAATACTACAACGAATACTACTTTAGGTAGGATGAGTTATGGACTAATTAATTTGAGAAAATTAATCCGTAAGCATCAAATTACTTTATAAAGAGAAGCGATTAAGGGCATTAATCTTTCATAAATCTTGTCGAGAAAATTTAGGGAATCAATTCCACGAAAATTTTCCCGACAATTTTTTTGTCATTGACGCTCGATATATCGCTTTACGGAGAATGCACCGTTAATTTTCAAACTAAAAATTGGCATTTTAGCAAACGAACCCTATTTTCGTGAACTTTCAAATTAATTAATTTATAAAGCATTGAAGCAAAATTGGTTTCCATTGCTTTAAAAGATTTCAAACCCCACATATGAGGCAGCTCAAGATAGCTACACAGATAACTAACAGAGATTCACAAGCAGTTGAAAAATACCTACAGGAAATATCGAAAATTCCTATGATTACGCCTGAAGAGGAAACTACATTAGCCCAGAAAATTAAAATGGGCAACCAAAGGGCTTTGGATAAATTGGTTCAAGCGAATTTGAGATTTGTTGTTTCCGTAGCTAAGCAATACCAGCACCAAGGTTTGTCATTGAGTGATTTGATTAATGAAGGAAATCTAGGATTGATTAAGGCTGCACAAAGATTTGATGAAACGAAAGGGTTCAAATTCATTTCCTATGCAGTATGGTGGATTCGTCAATCCATCTTGCAAGCTTTGGCTGAACAAGGTAGATTGGTTCGTTTACCTCAAAATAAAATTGGAACTTATAATAAAGCCAACAAAGCCTATATGGCTTTCGAACAAGAACATGAGCGCGAACCTTCTACAGAAGAGTTGAGTGATATTCTTGAAATGAGTGAAACTGAAATCAATAATATTTTCCAGAGTAATACGCGCCATACTTCCTTAGATGCACCAGTTCATGAGGCAGAAGATGTGGCTATGGGCGATTTATTAGAAGGTAGCGATGATACGGATGATGACGTGATGAAGGACTCTCTAAGGGAAGAAATCAAACGCGTTCTTAAATCATTAAGCCCAAGAGAAGCAGAAATAGTAAATGCCTATTTTGGACTTGATGGAGAAAATGGTGTAACGATAGAGCAAATCGGATCTAAATACGATTTGACAAAAGAAAGAATCAGACAAATAAAAGAACGTGCCATCAAACGTCTTCAAAAAGCTAGATATAGCAATGCACTTAAAGCTTACCTAGGCTAATATATCTACCTTAACAATCTTCATATTTCTTATAAAAAGAGTGCCGTTATTGATTCAATAACGGCACTCTTTTTTTTGGATATTGTAACAGTTGCACTACCTTTTTATTTTCTGGGCAAAGCAACACATACACAATCTAATCGCATTTCCAAATGTTTATTTCACTCCCCATTGATTGCATTCATTTGTTGCATGAGTTAATGGAGTAACAACTGCTGTTGGTTTTTCTCCTTTTGGATATAGCAAAACGGTCTGATTTTTCTTGATTCCTATGCTGAATAGTCCATCTCCTAGTGATTTTACAGATAGATTGGGCTGATTGGTCTCTATGTTTGCCCAATCCTTAATTTGTATCAAGCAAGGTTGTCCAGCCAAACTTTCTATTTGCACCCAACTAGTTTTTCCATTAGTTCTTTTGGCACTTACTAGAAATGAGCCTTCTGCGCGTAGGTTGCTATAAACGGCCTCTTTCCATTCGGTGGGCATGGCAGGAAAAATCCTGATTTTATCTCCCCAGCTTTGTAGCATCATATCAAGCATAGAACGGCAGGAAGCAATTGGTGACTCAAATGTGGGCCATTTGTTTTCGCTATAGAATCCATTTGGGGTTACGGTAGGGGCATTGGGTACAAAACTAACCGAACGTTGTAGGTATTTGAGTGCAGAATCCCCCTGGCCTAACGCCGCCCAAAGAGACGAAGCTCCATTGAATTTAAACATACAATTGTCCCCATCTAAACCTGTAAAATGGCGAATGGAAGTTTCCATTAATGCTCTTTTGGCTGGTTGCTTTTCAATATTTAATTCATACAGTGGGAAAATGCTAAATAAATGGCTATAATGCCGGTGCGGCTTGCTAAATGATAGCGTTCTCCCAATTTTTATTCCATTCTCGTCTGTAGGCGTTTCTACCAAATTGTACAGCGCATCTTGCCATTTGGGTACCATTGTATCCTGCAGTTGCAACTTTTTTGCGGTAGCAATAAGCGTGGTAAAACCCCAACGAGCCAAAGCAATATTCAGGCTTACGTCTTTGTCTTCTCCATATTCATCAGAAAAGGAGAGGGGGATATGGTATTTTCCATCACTTCCTTTGTACAATATGCGGTAATACACCCCAAAAGCACGCTTCATCATTGGATAGATGGTTGTTCTTAATCTTTTTTCATCCATAGAAAATCGATAATGCAGGTAAAATTGTTGCATCAGCCACGGAAGTGCGATAAGGTTCATTTTTTGCGTACTAGCAGAATCCTTGGTTAGGTGGATTTTTATATTTAGATAATTAAAGGTATTAGGATTACCCAATCCAGCACAGTCGTTTTGAAAAGCGGGAGGAACATTTTTTATTAGTGTTGCCTGATTTTGTTCTAATAGGTTAAAAATGGGTTCTTCCATATCTAAATGATTGGTGATGCCTGTTGTATAATAGGCTAATTGTACATTCAAGTTATTCCACATGGCCAACCAAACAGTAGGTTTATACCAAGGGCCCAGTAAATCGATAGCTGGTAAGTTGGGTCTGCCAGCACTGGCCAACCGATACTGTTGAATCCAATAAAAACTTTCCAATCTAGCGTCAGGAATGGACACAAAACTGGCTGGATAATAGTTATGCCACCATTTCAAATGGTTCTCCCAAAGGGTCGATTCATTGATTGCCCTTGCCTTTTGCAGTTGCGCCAAAGCAGCCTGACCACTACCGTCATAGGGCTTTTTCTGTTCTGCCCAATTGTTAGCAACGGTTACATACACGGTTCTTGTTCCGTTTGTTGCTTTTTGCTCATCCCATGCTGTGGCATAATCATCCCCACAGAGCAGCGGTTGTACTATTAATGAAGCACCATTTTGTTGCGACACTTGAAATGGAGGATTGGGTTCATAAGGTTTGCCTGTTTTATTCGGTCGCAAGGTTACCCTGGCATTATCCCCTTGCTCTGCGCGGAAGCTTACACGGGCTTGTTGTTCTCCACCAGATGGGGTATAACTCAATATGATTACTTTTTCATCACTTGGTACATAGCATTTGAGGTCTAAAGTTCCTTGGTCGGTGGTTATTTTTCCAGTGATGCAGGCATCCCACAACGATACCCTAAAATGGGAGGAAACAATTTTACCTACTGTTGACAACAATATTTTACCAATGGGCAAGCGAAGTCTAGGTCGTGGTAAGCGAGCAGCTTTCAAGCTATCGTCCGAAGGATGGTCATATACATCTACCCTTCCAATTTCAAAACCCAACGTGTGTGGCAACAAGGTATCTTGAAAGCAAAGTGTACCCAATAAACCATTGCCCACAAACGGCGCATCGTAATAATTAGTAGGCATTTTTTCCCACACCAAATCATGTTGAGCTAAAAATTGTGGCCATTGAATATTGGAAGGAGAGGTTAACTTCTTTTGGCCAAAGCCACAGAAAATGGAAATAGTGCAAGCAAGAAATAGGGCAAAGCGATGAATCATTTTGGAAAGACAATGTTTAGACAATAATAAAATCGGCTAAAGTAAGCTGCTCTTTTAACGCTTGGACAGCTATGAATCTACAATACTTGTCCATTGGTTGAATTTGATCAATTATTGTAGGCGCATGTTTTCGGCATACCTGTTTTTCCAATTTTCTGAAACATTAATTGTCAACTGAGGCTACTCAAATAATCTTAACCATAAACAAAAATGGTTGCTACTAAATTAGACTTATAAACAGAGGGAAAAAATATCTCGTAATCCATACCAGTCATGAATTCCAGTTCCCTCTCCTTTGGAAAGGGGTTGGGTGAGGTTAAATAAAAAGCGGATGCAACAAAAATGTTGCAACCAACCTAACCAAATGATTAAACAAAGTAATAATTTAGGCCGGCTAAAGTTTCCCAGTTGTATAATTTGTGCGAAAATACCACCCCGCCCTTCGGGCACCCCTCAAGAGGGGAATTGTCCACCTAGAATTTAGAAACCGACTTTTTTACAAAGTAGTTAATTATTAGGGGAAAAATATCTCGAAATCCATACCAGTAAAGAATTCCAGTTCCCTCTCCCTTGGAGAGGGGTTGGGGTGAGGTTAAATAAAAAATGGTTGCAACAAAAATGTTGCAACCACTTAATCCCACCCTTTGCACTAGCTTTTAAAAAAGTGTAAACAAATTGTCCTTCTTTGAAATTCTCTCGAAGTAAATAATTCAAATGTGTCTTGCCATAGTTCGTGCCATTAGAGCGACGCGACACCAATTACAAGTGGTAGTATCGGGTTTGTATAAGTCGCAATTCGTGCATTCGAGGCAATTCCCATTAAAGTTTTATCTCGGTTAAGCAAAAAATCGCTCCTTCACAATTTGATTGTTTTCCCAATCTTGGATAGCTGTTTCCACCACTTTAAAAGGACTGCCGTCCACATCAAAATCAAACGACCAAACGATAAAACTTCTATTGCCTTTCACTATTTTTCCCACACAGGAAAAATCCCGCACATTGGAAATTTTAGCCACAAAAGCATGACCATTCAACAGGTTTTGCTCCTTACCCAACACGGGTATGCCATCTAAATCGGTCTTCTCAATGTCTGGTGAATAGAATTTTTCAAAAGCCAACTGCCATTTTCCTTCCAAGGCCAAGGATACCAATTCATCAACTGATTGTACAATTTCTAGTGATTCCATTTTTATTTGTATTTAGTGATTTTATAAATTTTGCAATAACTCTTTTACGGTTACTCGGTCATTACTTCTTGGGTCTGAATAAGGATAGGTATTAAAATATCGGTACGTTATTTTGCCATCTTTACCCACGATAAAAGCCGATGGTCTAGGCAAGTTATTCCCATTTTTTCCATTATTGCCCACCACATCGAGATGGTATTTTTTGTGAATCGTATCCATATCGGGCGTAACCTTAAATATTACTTTGTAGGCTGTTGAAATGGTCAATCCTTCATCACTCAATAACGAAAAAGTAGCTTTGGATTTTTGGGCGGTTTTGCTTATTCCTTCGTACCCTTCTGGAGAAACGGCTATAACAGTAGCTTTTTTAGCTGTAATTAATTGCAAAGAGTCCTGCAAGTTTTTTACTGCTTTACTGCAACCGGGGCACCAATACCCTCTGTAAAACAACACTACTACTTTCCCTTTTTTTAAAGCGGCGTTCAAACTGATGGTGTTGCCATTTTGGTCTTTGGCTGAAAAATTAGGGGCTTTTGCACCCACCTGCAATCCCTTTTGGGCTTGGCTATAGATTAATAAAACAGTAGCTAAACAAGCCAGTAGTAACTTTTTCATTTTATTTTAATTTTAGTATTATTTACATTAATCTCAAACCGCCATCTACATGAATTACTTCACCTGTGATGGAGTTGTTAGACATTAAAAAAAGTACAGCAGAAGCCACTTCCTCGGGCGTAGCAATCTTTTTTACGGGTAGGGTTTCGGCGATGGATGCCAACACATTGGTTTTGTTTTCGCCCATAATAGCATCCCACATCGGCGTGTCCGTATAACCAGGTGCCACCGCGTTAAAGCGGATATGGGGTAGTTCCATCACCAACACCCTTGCCAACTGTTCGGCTGAAGCCGTGCCTAAACCAGATACCCAAGCTCCAGCAATCGGCCTATCAGTAGATACGCCACCCGTAAAAGTGATGGAACCATTGGCATTTATTTTTTGTGCACAAGCCCTTACCACTCGTAAACCACCTACCAAACGCGTGTTGAAAGCTTGCAGATTCTCTAACAAATCGCCCTCGGTCACATTCCCCAACTTAGTGCTTCCTGCTGCTATATAGATATGATCAATAGCTGTGAAAGCACCGAAGAATGTAGCTACCGCTTCCCCATCATCAATATCAAGGGATAGGCCTTTTACGCTGGCCCCAATGGATGCCGCCACTGTTACTGCTCTACTTTCCTCCCGGCTCGTAAGGGTTACATCTGCCCCCCAATCATAAGCCATTTTAGCCACAGCCAGACCAATGCCCGAACTGCCGCCAACCACTACAATTTTTTTGTCTTTAAAATGTCCAGTCATCATTATTTCGTTTTACTCGGCAAAACTAAAAGCCTGTATCTTCACTGCCTAATTAGTAAGTACATACAATTTGGTAAGTATAACATGAGAAAGAAGACTTCCACCAACCACCTCAACGAAAAAGCCATTACCAGTGGCTGCCCCATTACGTCCACCATTATTGCCATAGGCGGCAGGTGGAAACTGATTATTTTATGGCAATTGAAAGATGGCGCATTGCGCTACAATGCCCTACGAAAAGCCATCCCCAATATTTCGGAGAAAATGCTGATACAACAAGTAAATGAACTGATACAAAGTGGTTGGGTACATAAAAAGGACTTCAACGAAATACGTCCCCGTACAGAATATAGCCTCACGGATCTAGGCCAATCGTTCCTACCTATTTTGCATAGTATTCTTGAATGGGGTAGGAGCAACAATATTGTGGAATTGGTGGAACAAATGGAAAGAGAATAGGGGTGAGTTTTAACCCAACAAACAAGAATTTCGTAGGGACGGCCTGCGCCCACTCAAGCTACGGTTATCATTCGTGCAATGAGATAGAGGATTTTCATTTTAACCCACCAAACAGGTGGATAATAATGCGTTGTTTAAACTAAAATGATGCCCAATACCAGCTTTTGCAGCTAAGTAAGGAGCATCATTTTAAAGTTTTTGATTGGGGCAAGGATTTTCTGAATCACCTAAAGTGTAGGCTAGTAGAAAACTAAATTATCGCTGCAATGGGGAAATCAATTTCAAAGCCAGTGAGGTTGTGAATGTAATTGCTGATAATCTTATCGCCAATTACGATTACCACATCTACCAAGTTAGCCTCGGTGTAGCCAGCAGCAAAAAACGCAGCTTTACTTTCTTCAGTAGCTCGTCCACGGTTTTCTACGGTGGAGGCAGTGAATTTTACCAAGGCATCCAACTTAGCGTCAAAGGGTGCTGTACCTCTGCGGATGTCTAGAATTTGTTCCTCCGTAAATCCATGCATTTTGCCCAAAACGGTATGAGCCGATTGGCAATACCTACAATCATTCGCTTGGCTCGTAACCAAATTAATCACCTCTCTTTCCTTAGCCCTCAACGTGCTTTTTCTATTTTGAAAAGCCAGGTAATCGCCCAAAGCGGTTTCACTTTTAGCGAAATAGGCATACAAGTTGGGGACAAACCCCAATCCTTTTTGTAAGGAATCAAAAATACCTTGGTTGTTGGCAGATACTTCGGCTCTGG
>JAIXOJ010000097.1 GCA_027486835.1 Chitinophagaceae bacterium | reverse complement strand
TGCTTACTGTGAAGCTAGTTATGCTTACTGTGATGCTAGTTCTGCTTACTGTGAAGCTAGTTATGCTTACTGTGATGCTAGTTATGCCTACTGTGAAGCTAGTTATGCTTACTGTGAAACTAGTTATGCCTACTGTGATGCTAGTTATGCTTAATATAGGGCTAGATAGTTTTTGCAGCTGTTTTGTGAACTTCGCCCCTACCCCTCTTCGTAGGAAGAGGGAACTGGAATGTTAGCCTGGCTATGATTGTAAGATATTTTTATATTTTGTTTGTTTGCGCATCTAAATTTCTTTTTCAGTAGTTAGCATATATCACACATCAACAGCATTGCAGTTTTGCACACTAAAAGCGAAAAACTTTTATTCTCCCGTTTAACATACCCTCAACTATGATTTCACATACCCCCAACTATGAGTTCACATACCCCCAACTATGAATCCTCATACCCCAACTATGAATTCACATACCCCCAATTATGAATCCTCATACCCCAACTATGATTTCACATACCCCCAACTATGATTTCACATACCCCCAACTATGAATTCACATACCCCCAACTATGAATTCACATACCCCCAACTATGAATTCACATACCCCCAACTATGAATTCACATACCTCCACCTATGATTTCACATACCCCCAACTATGATTTCTCATAACATCAACTATGGTTTCTCATAACATCAACTATGAATCTAGTTTGAAAATGAAAAACTGTGGCAATATGGCATTACGTAGAGACAAGGCATGACTTGTCTCTACTATTTGTGTTTAATCCAAAGGATTCCAATGTGATAGCTATTGAAAATCTGGACTTGGCGTGGGTTTTTAATGGTACGATATCGCCGATTTGTTTGACTTCACCCCACCCAATCTCCAAATGCGAGGGGCAAAATGAAAAACTTTTATGCACCCGAACTGATTTTGATGTTAACCGCTCGATAAATCGTTGGTATCAAGCGTTGATATCCAATTTTCTGCTTTTTGCTTCATTTGTGTATATCTGGTCATCCTTGTTATTTATGACATTCCTGGCAACATTTATTTGTACCCCATATTGAATCTTGTATCCGAGGCAACACCCTTTTCGTAATATACTAACCCATCCTATTTCTTTTTTGCTATTTCGGAGGGTCGGCATCCTTGTTGCTTTTTGAATGCTTTGGTGAAATTGCTGGGATTTTCATATCCGAACCGATAAGCCAATTCTTTGATGCTGATATGATGGGTACTATTTTGCAATAATTTCAAAGCCAATTCCATTTGTTTGCATTGGTAATATTGAAAAATGGATTGTCCATACTGCTTCTTAAACGCAGTTTTCAACTTGGTGGGACTTGTGTGGATGGTTTTTGCCAGTGCTTCTATTCCTGGGAATGCCCGCTGCAATGTTGAATTCAAAACCAATTCTACCAGTTCTAATTTACGCTGCCACTCCACTGCTGAGTTTATGCCCATACTATTAAGATGCGCTATGTATTCTACCATCATACCCAGGTAGAGCAATTTTGAAGGCAGCCTTTTTGCTTGCAAACTACCTTTTTGCTTTAACAGACTGACCAATTTTTGGATATCCAAAAACGAATCATAACCTGGCAAAATCATACTCATTGCTTTTCTGTCAGACAACAAAAAATCACTGAACAATCGCTCCTCTTCTAGTTCATCTGACTTTATATGCGCATCAAGCCATTCTTGCGTAAACATAAATTTGACACCCAGCCCCTCCTCTCCATTGGAATACTGATGTGTGATTTCTGCACCGGGTTTGTATAGACACCATTCATTGGGGAGATCCTTGAAATTCGCCTGACTTTGTTGATCTAGATTATTTTGCTGAATGATATAATTGGTTAACACAAAATAGCTGGCAACTTCTTGACCATAAATGGCTTGGGTTTCGTAATCTTTTACACAGTTGACCTCGGCTGCCATTGCCCACAGCCCTTCTTCTAACCAATGGTAATAGATAATACCCTTTACATAATCAAGGTCTAAAATGATTTGTCCAAATCCGCTTTCAATATTGGGAAATACTGGATTATCGAAGGATGACAACATTATTTCTGGGGTATTACAAGCATATGCTACCGTTATTCTGTCTAGAATAATTTTGCTATCCGTATTACAGTTAATTGAGACATTTTTTTTTGATTTGGACAATAGAAAGAATTTAGTGACAGATTAGGATAAGTAAATTAAGTGTGGGATGACTGTTCCAATAAATTAGCCATTTTTCATTTTTGCCATCTCAGGGATTGTACATTTAATACTGAAATACCCACATATCATTGAGGAAAAAACTAGCACGCTCATGCTTGGTGTTGTTAATAGCTTTTAGTCAGCTATTTCGTAAAAGAATGCGTTTAAATATGGCATTGTCGGAAGACAAAGGAAGTATTGAATTAGAAACATTAAGGAGGGGCGGCAAACGCTTATTAATTTAGAGCAGCAAAGCTATCCTTATTGTGCTACCCAAAAAAGGCCGAATAAGACATATCACTAGTGAGAAACGACATTTTATCGTAGATGCTGTTGGCATTTCAACATGGGTGTAAATAAATTCTTAAGCGTTTATGAGAAATTCACAAGTTTACGCATGACAATTTTGTGGTTACAAAATTAATTTTCGTTTATCAAGTGGCTCAAAATCATGGTATTACCCAACCATTTTTAATGTATCGTTGAAACCGTAGGGGCGGACCTGAGTTTCCGCCCTGATTACATGAGGCAATCAAACATGAATGGGGGCAAACACGACATATTGGGCCGACACATAGGTACGCCCCTAAAATAGGTGGTGCATTGGAGTCATTTGCTATGCCCATCATTTCTAAAATCAAGGTCAATTCAACGGAATACTTATTTACAGTCTGGGTAAACTACTTGCAAAGCTTTTTTTTGTGGATGTATTGTTGGCTTATTCAATCAATTCATAGCACAAAAATTAACCAACAACGTTTACATTTACCCCGAATTATTGAAACAATAACCGAAAAAAGTGAATTTGTATGAAAAAGATGGCAAAAATTGTGGCTATCGTTACCCTCTTGTGTTGTGTACACCTCACCTATGCACAGTTGAGTAATTATGTGTTTAGTTCGAGTGTAAAAAGTTTTGTTCCATTGACTGGTGTTACGGTTTTGGGCAACACCACCAACGATGAAGAAGTATTTAATCAAAACACCGCCCCACTATACGGCCCTAGAAAAGACGTGGGATTTGCAATAGGCTTCCCTTTTACCTTTAATAATGATGTTTTTGATCGCTTTGCCGTGGCCACCAATGGTTATATTGTGTTGGGTAAAGATTCTTTCTCTATCAACAATTTATCGGTTGGGGTGCTAGGTGCTTCCAATACAGCAGAGGGGTATAGCAATATTGTGGCGGGCTTTAACATGGACATTCAGGCACAATCTGGTTCGCAACTTGGCTATTTAACCCAAGGTACAGCCCCCAATAGAACACTTACCATTGAATGGAAAAACTATAAAGTATTTGCTTCTGCGGGGTCTAGCATCAATTTTCAAATAATCTTACATGAAACTACGAATGATATCGAAATATTGTACGATGCTATAAAAGCGGGCGCCAGTTCTAGTAATCCAGTTCAGGTGGGTTTAAGGGGGTTGAGTGGTAATGATTTTCATACTAGACTTACCGCTACTGACTGGCAGGCCACCACACAAGGGTTGCTCAATACCGATAAATGTGCGGTGAGTAACTCCCTTTACCCTACCGTGGGTCTTTCCTATTTATTTTCCATACCTACACCTTGCACTGCCCCTCCTACCCCAGGTGTAACAGTAGCCAGTAACGGTGGTAGCACCTGTCCGGCTGTTCCGTTTGTTCTTTCCGTATCTGGAGATGGCAAAGGCTCTGGCCTTAGTTTTCAATGGCAAATTCAAACCCTTTCTGGGAGCTGGGTGGACATCGCAAACGAGACAGGCGCAACTTTAAACAGTCCAGCGGGCATTAGCCTTACCCAAACTTATCGTAGGAAAATAACTTGCAGCGGCGTGAGTGATTATGCTCAACCTGTTCAAGTGCAGGTTTCCACCGTTAGTACGGTGTATGCTTCCTTACCGTTCTCCGAAGGTTTTGAGAATGCCTGGATCAGCAGTGCCTGTGGCAATAAAAACCTACCCAACAGCAGTTGGAAAAATTCACCAGCTACTGGCGATAGCAGTTGGAGAAGGGAAGACGATGGAGCATCTGCCAATTGGACTAGTGGCAGCTCTGGAGCATACACGCCGTCTGGTAGTAAATCATCTGCCCATTCTGCACGCTTCCATTCGGTGAAAAACCAAACTCCTGGCTTGCTAGACCTGTTCTTTGATGGTAGCACTGGCCCGAGTACTAAAGAACTTTCCTTCGATTATATCAATACTTCAGGTAATGATAGTATAGGGGTGTACCTTTCTAATGATAACGGCATTAGTTTCCAACAGATTCAGCAAAACTTAGGGGCAGTAAGTACTGGCTGGACAAGCATTACATGGTCGCTAAATACCACAAGTGCTACGGCCATTTTGCGTTTTCAGGCGGTGGGTGACAGAGGCACTACCGATATTGGGTTAGACAATATTTCCCTTAAAGCCGTTAACTGTGTTATTCCTGGCAATCCCAAGGTTTTTAGTGTAAAAGCAAATGGTGCGAGCGCAATATGGGTGAGTACTAGTGCTGCCAATGGCTATCAGTGGGAAGTGAGAACAGGCGGTACACCTGGATCGGGAGGTGCAATAGTAAGTGGCAATACAACTGACACGCTAATCTCCATATCTGGTCTTACACCATTGGTAACTTATTATTTTTACGTACGCAGCAATTGCAGTAGTTCAGAACAAAGTTCTTGGACAAACGCACAAAAATTTACCACTACTCCTGTTAACGATATCTGCACCGATGCCATCAATTTAATAATGGGTGCAGCTCCTACCACTGGTAGTTGCATAGCAGCTACTCAATCGAATGAACCTGTTGCTTGCTTGGGTAAAAGCAAATGGGCATATGATGTATGGTACAAATTTGTTGCAGTAAGCTCACGAGCTATTATTAAGGTAGTGGGTGCCAATCAATTTGATGCTATTGTTCAGGCATTTGACGACAACTGTGTTGGTGGCAAATCATTGGGTTGTGTAGATGCTACCACTCAAAATGGAACTGAAACACTAACCATTACCAACCTAAATGCAGGTGACACTTACTATGTGCGTGTCTATACCTATATAAATAGTGTAACTGGCACGGTACCAACAGGTTCATCTTTCACAATTGCGGTTACTTCGCCTGCCATTGTGCCTGGCATTGTCACGTCTTGCACTAGCGTTAATTCTGTGACCATAGATTCTAGTAATTTCAATAAATGGGTAGCGTTGGTAGATTTCTCCGGCAGAATATTGGCGGAAATTAACGCTAATGGCAATGTGCTAGGTAGTGTTACTGGTAGAGTGTTTATCAATTCTGGGATAAGGGTAAGTACCAATGGCAGTTATTACATGGAAAGAAACCTCACCATACAACCGACCAATCAACCCACTACGCCCATTTTACTAAAGTTGTACTTTTTAAATACAGAATACAATAACCTTAAAAACCAAGCTGGTTCGGGCATTAACAGCATCAATGATGTTGTAGTATCGCAAACGAACGATCCTTGCCAAAAAAACCAAGCTGCCAATGGCATCTTGTTAATGCCGAGTGCAGCAAGTGCCTATTTAACAACGGGGGCATCTGTAACGGTTACCACCAATCAACTAGCTGCTTATTATTTCCATGGGGGCAGCTTGCCATTGTCGGTGCATCTGGTTTCGTTTACTGCAGAAAAACGCGATAACCAAACCTTGTTGCAATGGAAAACAAATAATAAAGTCAACCATAAAGGATTTGAAGTAGAGTACGCAACTGATGGTGTACACTTTAGCACTATTGGCTATGTAGCATCAAAAGCCAGCGGTAAACAAGGTAAAGAAGTGTTCCAATATAGTTTTGTGGATGAAAGAAACACCGCTTCCCCAGTGAATTATTATCGTTTGAAAATGGTTTCTTCCAATGAGGCTCCTCAATATTCCAACATTGTTGTAGTAAGAAATCATTTAACTGTTGAATCAGTTTATCCCAATCCAGCTACTGACCAATTAACGATGGTTTTCCATGCACCTTTCAGCGGTATGGCTCAATTAAGCATTACTGATATGGCAGGTAAATCCGTTAGGAGCTTATCAAAAGAAGTACGTAAAGGAGAAAATACGATTCTTTTAGCAGTAGAATCACTTTCAAAAGGTAATTATTTGATTCATACGCAATTGGGGAATGGAACTTCAACGGTTACCAAATTCCAAAAGCAGTAATACCGTTATAGAACTCAAGAATTTATAATTACAACAATCGGCTGTTTCCTTTTCAATAAGGGGCAGCCGATTTTTTTTATAGGGCAATTTCACTAAAACAACTTCCATTAGCGGCCATTATATGTGCCATTTAAGCAATTAATCAGTTCGTCTCTTTTTTACTTCATACGATGTAACAGTATTTTTTGGGCATACATAAATCAATGGATTTAGTAGCTAAACCTTCCAAAAAAAAAGGGGTAGCCAACTTGCATTCAGTTAGCTACCCCTTTTGTTGGTATTAAACAGTAGTTATACTAATTCGATATTCAAAAGAACTTGGGATTGATTAATTAATTGAAAACTCAACCCTACGGTTCTTTTGCCTTCCAGCAGTAGTCTTGTTACTCGCTATTGGATTGGCACTGCCATAACCAACCGCTTCAATTTTGTCGGCATTAGCACCCTGTTTCACCAAATAGGCTTTAATAGTTTCGGTTCTTTGTTTAGACAATTTTAGGTTGTTAGCAGCGTTACCCTGATTGTCTGTATAGCCAGAAAGTTTCAATTTCGCACCCTTTACAATTATTAGATTAGCCACCTTGTCTAGGTAAGGGAAAGAGCTAGGTTTTAATGTGGCTTTGCCGGCATCAAATTCCATATTGCTTACCGCTTCCTTTAAAATAGATTTATCGGTTTCTGTAATGTAATAATTATTTTGTTGTACCCGAACAACGGTGTCTTTGATAGGGGCTTTTGGATTAGGCAATGAACAACCAGCCCCATCTACTCTTTCGCCGCTTGGCGTAGCAGGACAACGATCGAAAAAGTCACTTACGCCATCGCCGTCTTTGTCTGCCTTTAATTCGGCAAGTGCCAATTTCAAGCTATCGCTCGTGGCTTTTGTTTCCACTAAAATCTTGTTGTACCTAGCTGTACTATCTTCTAATGCTTTCTGTAGCAATTTATTTTCTTTCTTTAATTCTTGAGCCAATTGGGCTGCTGGGTTATGCCTAGCTAATTGGGGTTTGGATTTTTTACCAATAATAAATTCTAAGCCAGTATGACCATATACAAACTTATCGAAAGTGATTCTTGTTTGATACCCATCTAAATCATCCCCATCTACAAACCCTGTAGTAAAGCCCATGTCTAGATTGATAAATGAACCTAATTTAGCCTTAAAGCCCAACCCAACTGGGTAAAACAAGCAGTTGACTTCTTTACCATCATTAAATGCTATTTCTTTACCGCTTGTGGTGGTTACAACTGGTTTATAACCCATTGCACCCGCACCAATAGTTGCATAAGGCTGAAAACTAGTGTGCAACCTTGCCCAATCAATGTTACCTAAAATTGCGATGGTGCTAACACTTGCGGCCCAGTTAAGCTTGGTTTCAAAAGAACTATAAGGACTAGGCAATGGAGCACTCTGCCATCCACGCTTGTTATCCCCACGTAAAAGACCGCCTACATAATTGGCTTGTATCCCAAAAATATGTGTCACTTGTTTTTTCACATAAATACCATAACCAGGATTGGCTCGCCATCTAGCGAAATCGTTTCTTCCTCCAAAAGGAGAGAAAGGTGCTAATCCACCTCCGGTAATGCCTACAGACCATGTTCTATAACCACTGATACCAGAAAAAAGTGGTGGATTAGTACCTGACATTCCACTGGTGGCTTGTGAAACGTTTGATACTTTACGGGAAGCTGATTTCTTACTTGACTTAACTGTATTCCCCTTTAATTCTGTTGTAGTTGTGGGGGATGGGTTATTCTTCACAACTGCAACGGTTTTTTTCTGTTGACCATTTGCTTGTACTAAGCCAAACAGGAACCAACAACTAGCGTGTAATAAAATTTTCTTCATAAACCATTTGTTTTTTGTAACGCAAAAGATGAATTATTATTATAAAATAGAAAGACTTACAAGGAATCGGCTCTCCCACAAAAGAAACTCCATGTTCAACAAAATGTGCTGGTGTAGTTAAAAAAAGTAAAAGCTAATGACTAGAACTACATCAACAAAAACACATCTCCAATCATTAAAATAATAGTTGATTGACGATGACCAGAAAAAACAAATTCGATATTATTTTTCCTTACTGCCTCCAAATATAGCTTCCTGACGATAACAAGACTATAAACGAGCGGTAAAATGAACTTTTTTCTTTTGCTACTTGCCTTTGGCTATATGATTCATTATTGCAGTTGCATGAACCCTTGAATTTTCTATGAACCATTTATGTGTATCCATACCACCGCAAACTACCCCAGCTAGGTACACGCCAGGCTGATTGGTTTCCATGGTTTCTGTGTCATACTGCGGATACTTACGTTCCCCGAGTAAAACAATTCCTAGTTGTTCTAGTAAACTAAAGTTGGGCTGATACCCTGTCATGGCTAGTACAAAATCATTTTCAATAGTTACTAATCCTTCTTGCGTTTGAATGGTTACCGTATTTTCGGCTATGGAATGGATGCTTGAATGGAAGAATGCGCGAATACTTCCTTCATTGATTCTGTTTTCAATGTCTGGTTTTGCCCAATATTTTACTCGGCTGCCTATTTCCCCTTCCCGCACCACCATCGTTACACTTGCTCCACGACGCCAAGTTTCTAAGGCCACATCTACTGCCGAATTGTTTGCCCCTACAACCAATACTTTTTGAAAAGCATAATAATGTGGGTCGCCATAATAATGTTTCACTTTGGGTAGTACTTCTCCTGGCACATTCATGAGTACGGGAATATCATAAAAACCAGTAGCTACCACAATTTGACTGGCTACGAAAGCTTGTTTATTTGTTTCAACATGAAAGTTTCCGTTGTTTAATCGAGCTATATGTTCAACTGACTCAAACAACCGAACATTCAATTCGTGGAGTTCCGTAACCCTTCTGTAGTATTCCAATGCTTCTTGCCGAGTAGGTTTTGGATTAAGGCTCATAAAAGGAACACCACCTATTTCTAGTTTATCTGGGGTGGAGAAAAAAGTCATGTTCACAGGGTATCGGTACAAGCTATTGGTAAGACAACCTTTGTCGATAATTAAATAAGGTAGCCCTGCCTTTTTAGCTTCAATGCCACAAACAAGCCCAATGGGGCCTGCACCAATAATGAGTATTCCAATGTTGTTCATAGCGGGATTATTGGTCATTTTTATTCATTCAAATTTCCATTGGGTTAAAATAATACAATAGATTACATGGGATAGGGTGGGCGCATGTCACCTCAACGTTGGCGAAAAAAATAATTTGCTCCCTGCTGAAACCCTTACACCTACTTATAATACTCCCCTGTCGGCTGTTTATATATTTTGCTGTGCTGAAATTCTTTAAAGAAAAGAATCTCCCTGCCGTGCGCATCTGACCATACTTCAAAAAGGTTCTTATTAGCTGCTTCACCAAAAATCCATTGGTTATACGCATCAAACAATCCTTCTTTTAGCAGAAACTGCCAATGTTCAAAAAGATGGAATGGGGTGTTCTCTTGGTCTTTGTTGGCAAACCAGTCTAGCACAAATCGAGTTCTTAGGGCAGTAAGGTTGTCTATGTTCATTTCTTTTTGCACCATTGCCACGCTGCGCCCGATGTTTTTATACCAAGCTTTTTGGAAGGCATTATTATCTGGTGCTGCGGCCTTTTGTTCAAAAGTATTGGTGCTTAGTAGCTTGCTGTATGCCTCATACAATTTGGATTTGATGGCTTTTGTGTGGTCGGAAAAACTCTCCAAATTGAGAAAAACCTCTCCGTACTGAATTACCCAAAACCAATCTTGCTGTATTTTGCTATAGTACATAGCAGCATTGTAGTAATTGTTGCTGTAGTTGGGGTCGTTTTTAATGCCCCTCTCCCACTGAATAATGGCTTCAGGCATCTTATTCTGCATGGCAAAACACTCCCCAAATTCATTGTATAAGACCCCACTTGTAGGAAATTTGGCTATACCATTAATATATAGTTGTTCCGCTTCTTTAAACACCCCTTTTCCCTTGTAGGCTAAACCGAGGGTTTGTAGGGCTTGGATGCCGCCTTTGCCATGATCCACCAATTGTTTACCCAAAGAGATGGCTTTGTCATATTGCTTCTGCAGTACCAGTATATAACAGTAGTCCATTAAAGCTTCTTCGTAATCAGGATTTTGCTTGAGTAAATCGTTGTAGCTTTTGATGGCATTATCAAAATCGCCACTGAGCATATAATTCCTTGCTGTTTGGTACAGTGCCGCATTGGGCTGCGCCCATACAAAACAACTGAACGAGGTAAATAATAACGTGGTGAATACAAACTTTTTCATGTTATCCGTTTGAAAATAAATCAATAGAATTAGAGACAAAATGTATTATTTAGTGCTTCAAATGCATTTGTAGTTATTGAAAAACTTCAATTCACTTAATCAAACCATTTCAATCTAAATAAACAAAAAACCAATCTAATAAACGTGGCTAAAGTAGATTAGGAAAGGAGAAAATGCTTTGGAAAGGCTTTAAGCTTAACAAGCCATTAAAGTTTACTAATGAGCAATGAACAAAAAGCCTTTGTGCCTGTGTGGGGATTTTTTTATTAAAAGACAACCTACTAGCGATTCATTTTTTTGTTTACTAGTTCTTGTTTTCAATCCGCTTGTACATTCGTGGCTTATTATGACTACAGAAACCTTCCTGATTATAGCCATTACACTTTGCTTGGTGTTGATTGCTTTTTTTGCAGGCTATGAAATTGCATTCATCAGTGCCAACCGATTAAACATTGAACTGAAAAAGAAACAAGGTACAAAGGGCGGCATTTTACTGGCTAAACTGATGGAAAAACCCTTGCAGTTGATTGGGTCTTGCCTCATTGGCCTTATTCTTTTTTTGGTGGCTTATGGTTTGCTGTTCGACCGTTTATTGCGCATCACCGTTTGGAATCCGCTTCATATAGAAAACAACTACCTTAAACTGGTTTTCAACACCCTGCTTCCCGCATTGGTAGCGCTCATGCTTGGTGAGTTTTTGCCCAGAGCCATTTTTAAAGCAAAAGCCGATTTATTAATTGCCAAACTGGTGTATCCTGTCAATTTTTTCCACCAATTATTCTCTCCCATTACCAACTTTTTTGTGGGCATTGCCCAATGGATACTCAAGTACCTGTTCAACGTAAAAGTGGCCAATCGTCAGAATGCTTTTGGCAAGGTGGAAATAGAACAGTTTTTTCACAACAACCCAGAACTTACTGACGAAAAGCAAGACCTTAATACCGACCTATTTGAAAATGCACTGAGCCTGCCTGGACTAAGAATAAGGCAGTGTTTGGTACCAAGAACAGAAATTGAAGCGGTGGAAATGCATGCCGATATGGAAACCATCAAGGCAAAATTCATTAAAACAAAATTGAGCAAACTGATTGTGTATAACCATAAAATTGATGACATAAAAGGATACATTCATCAGTTGGATTTATTTAAAAAACCCACTTCTATAGATGAAATTCTCCACCCCATCCCTGTAGTGCCTGAAACCATGTCGGCTACTGACCTCATGAGCAAGTTTTCGCGTGAGCATAAAAGTATTGCTTGGGTGGTAGATGAATTTGGTGGTACAGCGGGGATTATTACGATGGAAGATTTATTGGAAGAAATATTTGGCGAAATAGAAGACGAGTACGACACAGAAGAATTCGTGGAAAAGCAAATTGCAGAGGATGAATTTATTTTCAGTGGAAGGCTGGAATTGGATTTATTAATAGAGAAATACCATCTTTCTTTTAGTGAAATAGATTCCGAAACCCTTAGTGGCTACATCATTAACCACCATGAAACCATCCCCAAACGCGGCGAAGTAATTATTATAGACAACTATCAGTTTGACATTCTTACTGTAAGTGATACAAGAATAGATATGGTAAAGCTGAAAATACTCATCTAGTGAGTAAGTCCAATCAATAATACTAGCAAAAGGGATCTAAGCATTTACCAACTTTTAGCAGTAAACCCTGCCCATTAAATTGATTAATAACGAACGCTTTCTTTTCGCTTTTTAAGATCCTCCATTGGAGTGGCAAAAATAAAATTGAGAAGCTTTTAGTTAAAAAAATTGAAACCGTTTAGTAGCATTTACTGACTGTTTTCGCCACGATTAACGCATAACTCTTAACCACCTACCATCTAAATATGGCATTTTCACCAGACTCGCGAAGAAATACCAGAGACATGAGTTTCATTGATCATTTGGAAGAACTACGTCTTCATATTATTCGTAGCGTGGCGGCAATATTGGTATTAGCCATTGTTATTTTTATTTACCGCGATTGGATTTTTGACAATATTGTTACTGGCCCCATTAGCCCTGACTTTGTGAGCTACAAATGGTTATGCCAATTGAGCCACTCCCTACACATGGGCGAGGCACTTTGTATGCCACCGGTTCAGGTAAGTATGCAGAGCAACACATTTGGAGGGCAATTTATCAGCACCATATCAATGTCTTTAATTGGTGGGCTCATTTTCGCCTTTCCATATATATTCTGGGAAATTTGGCGTTTCGTAAAGCCCGCCTTGAAGGAAACGGAACTTAAAAACACGCGCTTCATTATCTTTTGGGTGTCGTTCTTCTTTTTTCTGGGTGCTGCATTTGGGTATTTTTTGCTAGGGCCTTTTACGTTTAATTTCTTAGCGGGATTTCAGCTCGGCACCAAAGGATTATTGGTTACCAAACCCACATTGGCAGATTATTTTGACAACCTTAGCAACATCATTTTGGGTTGTGGACTAGCGTTTGAGTTGCCTGTTTTGTCCTTCATCCTCACAAAAATTGGCCTTATCACGCCTAGTTTTCTTAAATCGAGTAGAAAATATGCCATCGTAATAATACTCATCCTTGCTGCTTTCATCACCCCAAGCCCCGACTGGATGAGCCAATTGATTGTATTTATCCCCCTTTGGTCGCTGTATGAATTGAGCGTACTCGTTTCTGGATGGGTGGCCAAAGAGGAAGCCAAAAAAGAAATAGAAGAATGGAGCTAGGTGTTTCCATTTGATTTCTAAAAAATAGTAAAAACAGTACCGTTCTCCTTTTCTTTATTGCTGCTGAAACAGTTAATTGTGCTGCGCAATGGTGGCCAAAATGCTGATTTTACTGTGTGGGAGTTAACGCTAGCCGAGTGTTAGTTCAACAATAGCCGAGTGTTAGTTCAACAATAGCCGAGTGTTAGTTCAACAATAGCCGAATGTTGGTTCAACAATAGCCGAATGTTGGTTCAACAATAGCCGAATCTTTTTTTAAAAAGTAGTGCGAATCTTTTTTTAAAAAGTATTGCGAATCTTTTTTCAAAAAGTAGTACGAATCTTTTTTTAAAAAGTAGCGCGAATCTTTTTCCAAAAAGTAGTGCGAATGTTACTGTTGAATGCAGTGATAATGTTAGCGTTGAAAGCAGACCGAATGATGGCATTGAAAACAATGCAAATGTTGGTGTCGAAAGCAGAGTGAATGTTGGCCAAAAACTGATTTTATTGTGTGAAAGTTATCTCTAGCCGAATGTTGGATCAACAATAAGCTATTCTTGCGCTAACATTAAGCTAATGTTGCGCTAACATTAAGCTATTGTTGGCGTTGAAACAAGCGCTAGTGTTGGCGTTGAAACCAGTGCTAGGTTTGGTGTTGAAACCAGTGCTAGGTTTGTTGTTGAAACCAGTGCTAGGTTTGGTGTTGAGACCAGTGCTAGGTTTGGTGTTGAAACCAGTACTAGGTTTGGTGTTGAAACCAGTGCTAGGTTTGGTGTTGAAACCTGTGCTAGGTTTGGCGTTGAAACCAGTGCTAGGTTTGGTGTTGAAACCTGTGCTAGGTTTGGCGTTGAAACCAGTGCTAGCGTTAGAATTTATATCAGGCGAATCAATCCAAGAAAGGTCAAGATGAGGATTACAATGTTTGATTTGAAAACGAACTGACACCTTGAATTTGCCTGCCTCATTTGTGTGTTATACTTTAAACTGGCTAAAAAGATTTGCTCGGAATACTAAGCAGTTAAACTTCCCGAAAGTTTAAAACTTTCGGGAAGTTGATGCAGGTTTTTATCCCTATTTGGGCCTTAACTATCTCCAAAAAAAGGGAAGTTGAGGCAGGTTTTTATCTCTATTTGAGTATAACTATCTACAAAAAACACATTATCTAATGCTTTTTTGCCTTCTCTTCGGCGTTGAATTTCTTTTCTGCTTCCTTGGCTTTTTCAAAATCAAGTACTACGCCGTTGATGCAAAATCGCAAACCAGTGGGCGGTGGGCCATCTTCAAACACATGACCCAAATGGGCTTTACACCTGCCGCATTGTGTTTCAGTGCGTTTCATACCATAACTATTGTCGGGTGTGTAAATGATGGCACTTTTGTTTATTGGTTCGTAAAAACTAGGCCATCCGCAACCACTCTCAAATTTTGCATCGCTTTTAAACAAGGGGTTGCCACAAGCTGCACAATAGAAAGTACCCGCTTCGCTAAATTTTTCAAACTTGCTGGTATAAGGTCTTTCGGTTCCTTTCTCCCGAGCAATGTGATACACTTCGGGACTTAAAATTTTCTTCCATTCTTCGTCTTTCAAGTTTAAACGACTACTGTCAGTGGTGGAGTACACAGGGTTCTCCTTTTTTTCATTTGCCATATCCATTTTCTTTTTGGTACTAGGTGGTTGAGAAAAACAACTCTGCAATAACAAAGTTGCAATAATTAAATACAATGATTGTTTCATGATGCACCGCTTTTATTTTACAATACGGCCGATTCCGTACTCGATTTAGTTGGACGAGGTTGTAAAAATAGCCTTACACGCACAAAGTTTTATTTGTTGCAAGGTTTTGTTAAACGTGGTTTAGTTGCATCCCCCTATATTCGTAGCCATTACCAATTAGCTATTTCATGTTTAATATAATACTGTTTGGCCCTCCCGGAAGTGGGAAAGGCACCCAAAGTGAGCAACTTGTAGCCAAGTACAACTTAAAGCATTTGTCCACAGGCGATTTGTTGCGTGGGGAAATTGCTGCGGCCACCCCATTGGGCATTGAAGCTAAAAAACTAATGGATGCTGGACAGCTAGTACCCGATGAAGTGGTGGTGGGGATGATTAGTTCTGCATTGGACGCAAATCCACAAGTGAGTGGTTTTTTGTTTGATGGATTTCCTAGAACAACTGCCCAGGCAGAATCGCTGGATAAATTACTCAAGTTAAAAGGTGGCGAGATAGGTATTGTGCTAGCCCTTGAAGTGAAAGAGGAGGAATTAATTAAACGTTTGCTCAATAGAGGCTTGTCTAGTGGACGCAGTGATGATACCAACGAAGAGGTCATTAAAAACAGGATAGTGGAGTATAACAACAAAACAGCCGCAGTTGCCAAACACTATGCTGCCCAAAACAAAGTGCAACAGATACCCGGCGAAGGAAGCGTGGAAGAAATATTCGGCTTGCTATCCAAAGCAATTGATGCTGAAATAAGTGCCTAAAAATTAATTGACCACTGTAATTTCCCAACCATATTTAAGAAAAAGGAGTTAGAACGAAAGGTATCTAGCTCCTTTTTTTGTATTGCTTTTTAGCTACTACCCTGTTTTCCTAAACCCATTGCTTGGGGGCTTAATGAATAAATTTATTTCTCATTTTGGGGTTAACAGCCAAGCTTTTATCCAAATACCCTAGGTTATTAATTGAAGGGAGTGCCTAAAATTGGTTATTGCGATATACATTTGCCCCATGCTAGTTAAAGACGATTTGCAACAACGGTGGTGGGATTTGGAGGCGAAATTGATGGGTCGTTTTGGAAAAAAACCAGATACAGAGGCTATTCTTTTTTTAATTGGATTACAGGAAACAGGTTTTGTAATGGCTAAAATTAGTAAAGAACAAAAGCAAGATTTGATGCATGTAGCCATTTGTACCATCCTTAGCCCAAGTGGGTATTACCTAAAACAAGGGAATGATGAAGATGGATGGCCACATTTTCATCAAATAAAGGAATTACCTGCTATGCCACTTCACGAACAAGATGCTTTTATTAAAGACCATATTTTGCTCTATTTTAGTCAACAAGAATTTTAACGAATAATACCAATAGCTCAGTTTAACGGAATAAAATAAATTATTTGGATATGGTAAATAGGTTTTCAGGATTATGCATTGTGTTAGCACTACTATTGTCAAATGGATTGTTGGCACAAACACCAAAAGCATCAGCAGAAAAACAAGTAAAAAGTACAGCTCCAGCAAAAGTGGAGAAAGAAAGATTGGTGGAAATATCTACAAACTATGGTGTGATGGTAGCCAAATTGTATAATACCACACCATTGCACCGAGATAATTTCATTGCAAAAACAAAAGAGGGATTTTTTGATAGCCTATTGTTTCACCGCATCATCCGTGAGTTTATGATTCAAGGCGGAGACCCCAACAGCAAAAATGCGCCCGACTCCGTGCCACTCGGCATGGGTTCTGCCCCAGGCGACAGGATACCAGCAGAGTTTACAGCCAATAATCTCCACAAAAAAGGAGCTTTAGCCGCAGCTAGGGATGGTAATCCACAAAAAGCGAGTAGCAATTGTCAGTTTTATATTGTTCAAGGAAGAAAATTAGATACGGCATCGCTTCGATCTACTAATGATCAAATAAATAGATCAGGCACACCAGATTTTCATTACACCAAAGATCAAAAAGAAATTTACCAACGTATTGGTGGCACCCCACAGCTAGACCAGAACTACACCGTATTTGGTGAATTAGTGAGTGGGTTAGATGTGCTGGACAAAATAGCATCTGTACCTACCAAACCAGGTGACCGCCCCGTGGCCAATGTGGTGATGAAGATTAAATTACTCAACTAATTGGAATGCCTATCCTATTATTATAAGAACGCCGAGTCTTTAGAATTGTCAACTTTTACATGTACCAGTTGCTTGGATGAAAAATTGATACAACAAGTGTTGGAATGAGTGCTTATTTTACGATAGCACTCGCACCTACCACATCATACTTACAACTAATTACCTAATACTTACAACCTTTTTTAGTTTTTTAAATTGATTTAATTATGAATTTTCCCGCTGAATTAAAGTACACAAAAGATCATGAATGGATTAGCATTGAAGGCAATATAGCTACCATAGGAATTACAGATTTTGCCCAAAGAGAACTTGGGGATATTGTATTTGTAGAAGTAAATACAATTGGCCAAACCATCGGTGCAGGTGAAGTATTTGGTACCGTAGAAGCCGTAAAAACAGTAAGTGATTTATTCCTTCCAGTTGCTGGCACCATCACAGAACTCAACAGCATCATTGAAAAACAACCTGAATTGGTAAATACTGATCCTTATGGCGATGGTTGGATGGTAAAAGTGGAAGTGGCCAATGTTTCTGACTTAGATGGCTTATTAGATGCAGCGGCATATCAGGCATTGGTAGGATAAAAAATGGTGGAATAGATTTTTTAAGGAACAAAACTTTATTGAATAAATTAACCTCGGGTGCTCAAGAAACTGCATATTCAGAATTACGCCATTATTGAAGATATCAATGTTCAATTTTCAGAGAAGCTCAATATTATAACTGGCGAAACTGGGGCTGGTAAGAGTATTTTAATCGGAGCCTTGAGCCTTATTTTGGGCGAAAGAGCAGATTCTAATGTGCTTTTAAAGAATGATAAGAAATGCTTTATTGAGGGTACATTCTCGGTATCAAACAAAGAGGCCGTGAAAGTTTTTTTAACGGAAAACGATCTAGATATTGAGCAGGAATTAACCATAAGAAGGGAGATTGCCATTAGTGGCAAGTCTCGTTCCTTTATAAATGATACGCCTGCCACTTTACAGCAATTAAAAGAATTGGCCAGTTGTTTGGTGGATTTGCACCAACAGTTTGACACCATGGAAATTGGCGATGCAGATTTTCAACGTGAAGTAATAGATGCCCTAGCCAACAACCAAGCTAGGTTGTTAATTTATCAAACCCAATATCGGAATTGGGTGGATGCTACCAAGGCTTTAAACGAACTACAACAACAAAAAGCTGGCTTCAACAAAGAACTAGATTACTACCAGTTTTTGTACGATGAATTGAGCGATGCAAACTTTAGTTCCAACGAATTGGAAGAACTAGATGTAGAATTGCAATTATTGAGTAACAGTGAGGGCATTAAAAGTGCATTAGACAAGGCTTACTATGAATTGAGTGGAAGCGAAACACCCATTACCGCATCTTTGAAGCAGATGCTCAACCAACTCCAGCAATACGCGAGCTACCATAAAGATCTACCCAGTTTGGTGGAACGAATGCAATCAACGCAAATTGAATTACTGGACATTGCCGATGAAGCAGAAAGGATAAGTGATAGTATAGGCTTTGATGAAAAGAGAATCAATCTTATTAATGAAAGACTTTCCGTGGGCTATCGTTTGCTAAAAAAGCACGGCGTACAAACGACGAATGAGTTACGCACCATTCAGTTTGGATTAGCAGAAAAACTACAGGCAGTATTAAATATAGACGATGCCATTGCAGCCAAAGAAAAGGAAGCGGCAAATTGGTTTAAGCAAGCTTCCATCAGTGCGAGCGAATTAGCAACCAAACGGAATAAAGAATTAAAACCACTAGAGAAAGAGGTAAATGCTTTATTAGTACAAGTAGGTATGCCGAATGCTAGAATGAAAGTGGCATTGAAAGAAACGCCACTTAATTTGTTTGGGAACAATGAGATATCCTTTCTTTTCGATGCCAACAAGAGTAATCGATTTGAACCAATAAGAAAGGTTGCAAGTGGAGGTGAATTGAGTAGGTTAATGCTATGTATTAAGTCATTAGTAGCAAAAAGCATTGATCTACCTACCATGATATTTGACGAAATAGATACTGGGATAAGTGGAGAAGCGGCCAAACAAGTGGGGGTAATTATGAAAGGTTTAGCTAGCAACAGACAAATTATTTGCATTACCCACCAACCACAGATTGCAGGTAAAGCCGATGCACATTATTATGTGTATAAGGAAACAAAGGGTTCGTTGATTAAAACCAATATTCGCCTACTTACAAAAGATGAACGGATTAATACCATAGCACAAATGTTGAGTGGCGAGAAGCCCACAACGGCTGCTCTAGAAAACGCTCGGGAAATGATTGGTAACTAAGCTAGTTTTAAGTATTAGCTTTTAAGTTTTAAGCATGAAATTGGATGGAAACTAGCTTCTGATTGCTAAGTTTTATTTGATAATGGGACAACTAATAATTGTCCCATTATTTGTTTATTAATCACGTGATTAGGCTTTAGGGTTCAAAAAGCGTACATAAGTTAACCCACATTGCAGCTAAGTAACTGTAAATCTATGCCAGTCATGTGTTTGCGAGTTTCGGGGTTTGTTTGGGGGGACTACAAATTTTCTTTTCTTCACTGGGGTGCTTTTGTATTT
>JAIXOJ010000150.1 GCA_027486835.1 Chitinophagaceae bacterium | reverse complement strand
GTGCCTACATTGACAATGCGAGTGCCTACATTGACAATGCGGTATGCTACATTGACAATGAAAGTTTTTTTATTGGTGCTCTATCTAAGATAGAGAGGAAGTTAGCGCCGTAAAAGAAAGGAAAAAGCCACTTCATTCTGTAAAATAGCTATAAGCATTTCGTCAGCCATAGGTGGCAAGTGGACTTGTTAGTAATCACTTTTTTTTTCTTACCCACCTACACACACCAAAGTCGATAGATAAGGTGACGACCAATTGCACACATTTCACTGCTATTGGTAAAAGACTGAATTAATATGTGCAAAAAAACTCACTTTAGCTTGTGTAGTTCTTGACGGCATTTAGTTAAATATTTATTGCAGTTTGCATGATACGAAGACCCCAACAACCTTATCAAATTTACTAGACTTATCAACCATGCCTCATACACATCATACACACGATGAAAATCATTTAAAAAGTTCTGAGTTATTGACGGATATCGTTATTGGCATGAGCGATGGTCTTACTGTGCCTTTTGCCCTCGCAGCGGGTTTAAGCGGAGCAGTACATAGTACAGGCGTTATTACTATTGCAGGGATAGCAGAAATTGCTGCAGGATCAATTGCTATGGGCCTTGGGGGGTATTTGGCAGGTAAAACAGAACAAGACCATTATAACAGCGAGCTAAAACGAGAATACGAGGAAATAGAGACAAAAACAGAAATTGAAAAGGAAGAAATTAGGATCGTGTTTAGAGAATGGGGGTTTAGTGAGCAGTTGCAACACCAAGCGGTGGCGGAAATATGTAGCGACAAGGATAAGTGGGTAGAATTCATGATGAAGCACGAATTGGGCTTAGACAAGCCTGAACCTGAACGGGCAAGAAAAAGCGCATTCAATATCGGATTATCCTATATCATTGGAGGCTTCGTTCCATTGAGTCCCTATTTCCTTTTGCCCGATGCAATTGTGGCATTGCAATATTCGGTGGGTATTACCTTGCTTTGCTTATTTGTATTCGGTTACCTTAAAAGCAAGATGACGGGCGTAAATCCACTAATGGGTGGGCTTAAAGTCATGCTGATTGGAGCTGCTGCAGCCGCTGCAGCATTCACTATTGCAAAGCTGATTGAACAGCATTAAATCAAGAACCAATTAGTGTTTTATTGCCATTTGAACTTGTTTATTAATAACACTCTCTCCTTTGAGACAATGCAACACGATGCCATTTTCGATAACGCCTTATCTAAAATGGTTTCAATTAATAGGGTTTGTGTTTAAATTAGCCTGAAAAAAGCTGCCTTTGCCCTTGTTTTGCATCTTCTGAGCAATTTCATGCAACAAGACGGTTAATATTGCGGAGTAATCAATCGTATAAGCTATACATTATTAGTATTAACCTTTAACTTTTTTAAATAAAATACTACATGAGGGCAATGTTTTTATATTTAGCCCCTTGAAGTTATTTTGTTTCGCTCAATCATGGATCGTCAACCCCCGCCGAATAGACATTTCAATACAATAAATTAATGAGTCAAGAAGTTATTTCGCCAATTAAAGTACTGGTTATTGAGGATAATAAGCCGATGCAATTAGTATTGAGCCATCATTTGAATACTAGATATAAGGTTACCGTTTTTCCAGACGGTTTTGAAGCATTGTCCTATTTGCATGAAGGCAATGTGGTGGATATTATTATCTCAGATTTAAATACCCCGAGAATGAATGGGTATGAGTTACTGGATCAATTGCGTGCGAGTGGTTTTTTTAGTTCAATACCAATATTAATCCTCTCTGGAGAAGAAAGCACAGATACCCGTATTAAGTGCTTGGAGGCTGGTGCAGATGATTATTTGGTAAAACCCTTTAATCCTAGAGAACTATTGGCTCGCATCAATGCTATTTTGCGAAGAACCGGAAAGATATCAACGGTCTAACAACTGTTTTACGTACAACCCCACCCGCATCATGCCACACACTTCGCTCGAAACAACTACCAACCCCAAGGGTTTCATTGCGCTTATTGCTGTTCAAAAACGAAACATTGACGTATTAAGCGAATGTCAATTTAATGGACTAACGCTTCTAATTTTTGCTACAGGTATCGAATTTTTTTCTCGTTGGGAAAAAGAAGTAATACCTGTGAAAGCGGTGATAGTAGAAAGTGAAATTTTAGGCCCGAATGGTGTAAATCTGCTACAGACCCTTAAACGAAAAAATTTCATAGACGTTCCCTACTTTATTATCACCAACAATTTTAGTGGCAACCCCTTACAAGTGGCGTTAAAATTTGGCGTGGCCGATGTATTTAAAGTACCCTTGAAGCAACATGTGTTAGAAACAAGGATGAACTATTTAATAGAAAATTGGCACGAACTTCATAAAAAAGACAAATCCTTATCCGTTTCTGAATTTAAAACTCCGCTTGTAAAGCGAGTGTTTGATGTTGTGTTTGCTTTTGGTGCATTGCTTGCATTGTCGCCATTAATTCTTATTGTAATTATCCTGCTAAAATTAGAATCGAAAGGCCCAGTTTTTTATTACTCCCTAAGGGTGGGTACAGGCTATAAAATATTTAAGTTTTATAAGTTTAGATCTATGTTTGTAAATGCAGACAAGCGCTTGAAAGATCTAAAACACTTGAATCAATATGCACCCACAAGCGTGGACGCACCAGAAGAAACTGTTACTAACACCCCATTGCTCTGCGAAGATTGCTTGCGAAAGGGTACTAAATGTCAACAACCATTTTTTTCAGACGATAACCAATGGTGTGAAAAGAATTTCAACGATTTTAGAAAAGCAAACGCAGGCTCAGCCTTTTTTAAGATTAAAGACGATCCTCGTATTACTAAGGTGGGTAAGGTGTTGCGAAACACCAGTATTGATGAACTGCCCCAATTGTGGAATGTATTGATTGGAGATATGAGTATTGTGGGCAACAGACCTTTGCCGCTTTATGAAGCCGAAAAATTAACTACTGACAGGTATTCATTACGGTTTATGGCACCCGCTGGAATTACTGGACTCTGGCAGGTAGAGAAAAGAGGAAGCAAAGGCGACATGAGCGAAGACGAACGCTTGATGCTCGATAATAAATACGCAGAAAACCACAGTTTTCTCAACGACATTAGATTGATTATGCGCACCATACCTGCGCTTTTTCAGAAAGAGAATGTATAAAAAGCGGTTATACACAAACTACCTATTGCTATTGAGTAAGTTTTGCTCTAGCTATCATTTACCTCATTGCTATTTTCTCAAAACATACAGCGTCAACAAAAAGAACTTTTTGCAACTGTGAATAAGCCAGAGTTGCAATCTGTTCTTTATGTTGACGCTTTTTTATTGTCCGATTTCTAAAAAAATAATTTTAACAAATTAGGAGACTCACCAACCATTGAATTGATTACACCCTAATCCAAGCCTTAGTTTCAAAATCGTATCGTTTAATCACCTTGGCCGGGTTACCTACTGCAACTGAATAAGGTGGGATATTTTTTGTAACCACAGCACCTGCTGCAATTACGCTGTGTTTTCCAATAGTAACGCCCGATGTAATGACAGCATTGGCAGCTATCCAACATTCATCTTCTATTACTATTGGGGCAGTTAAAATAGGTTGTGCATGAATGGGTTGAGTTACATCACGATACTCATGGTTTAATGCACTAGCCACAATATTCTGAGCAAAAATTACATGGTTGCCAATGGTAATGGGGCCAATGATGGTATTGCCCATGCCAATCAAGGAATGATTACCGATGATTACATCTCCCACCCCATTGTTGATGGTACAAAAATCCTCAATGGTAGAACCCACTCCTAGCATAAAACGATTAAAAGGCAAGACATCCACTCTGGTGCGTCTTCGTATGGTTGCACCTTTTCCCTTTTTATGAATAATTGGGTTTACTAGCAATTTTACCCACCATCTGGGACGTGCCTCATTCTTAGGAATCAACATCCAGTGTACCAACTGTTTAAGCTTCGGGTTACTCTTTACCTTTTCTTTTAAAGACATTTATTTTGATTAGTAAGGGGGTGAAAAAGATAATTTTTCGGCAATATTCGCAAAAGCGTGGATAACTTAATGAGTTAAGTAGAATACTTCTATATTTATTTCAGTTTCTTTGCGGCTTTATTGATTGTGGTTAGTGGTTACAATATGTTGAAATTTACCAACCGATTTAGTTAAATGTAGGTATTCAGACTAAACGATGTATTTTACCACCCAACATAAATTATTATTTCAACAGAAGAAGGAATGAAGTTGCATTTTAGGAAATTGGTTTTATTGTGCCTGCTCGTGTTTTTCGCAGCATTCGCAGGGGCTCAAGAATCTATTTATACAGAAATCAGCTACCCATTTTTGCAAAAGCTGATTGACGCTGCTAAGAAAAATTATCCAAAAATGAAAGGTTACGACAGGCGAATCATCATGGCAGAAGACAATGTAGCCAAAGCCAAGAGAACATGGTTTGACTTCTTGTCTATTTCATTAGCCTATAGCCCCACCAACACAACGCTCTTATCCAGCCCCGTGCTTTCCGGTTATCAACTAGGGATGGCTATTAATCTGGCCAGTTTACTACAAAAACCATTTAACGTAAAGCAGATGAAGGATGAGTTATTCATCGCAAAGCTGAATAAAGAAGAGTATGATTTGGCACTAGAAACAGAAGTAAAAAGCAGGTATTTCAAATACGTACAAAGCTTGATTTTACTTAAAATGCAAGCAAAAAATACGGTAGATATTGACGCCAGTTTCAAACAGATAAAATATAAATTTGAAAAAGCAGAAGAGTCTTTTGACAATTATAATAAGGCACTCGTGTCACTAGCTGGGCAAAAACAAAATATCATTGCAGCAGAAGGAAATGTTTTGTTAGCTAAAATTAGTTTAGAGGAAATTATTTGTAAGAAATTGGAGGACGTTCGTTAAATGGAGTTTCGCAACTATATATATCTGGTTTATAGGCATAAGTTCATGATGCTTGCTACTTCAATAATAGCAGTAATGTTAACTTACAGCCTAACTAAACACCTGCCAGAGAGTTTTAGCTCCAAAGCTAGTTTGGCAACTGGGTTAGTTGACCAAACTCAGGCACAAGTATTAGACGAAAAAAAGGATGCACAAGAATCGCAGATTAATTTACAGTTTGCTAACTTGATTCAATCCATCCAGCTAAAAAAGATTTTTGATTTGGTTTCGTACCAATTAATTATTCACGACTTAACACCAAATACTACCCCCTTTAGAAAAAAAAGCAAGCTGTTGGCGGCCATGAAGCCAAAAGAAATGGCCGATGCCATTGTGTTGTACAAAAAAAAGTATGAGGCACGCGAATCTTTATTTCTGTATGACGAAGCTCAAAAGAAATTGCAGGATTTGATTAACTCCATGGGTTATGACGACGAATCACTTAAAAAGAAATTAACCATTTTTAGGGTAAGCAATAGTGATTTCATTCAACTGGAATATGAGGGAGAAAACCCACATTTCTGTGCTTTTGTGCTAAACACCTTGTGTTCGGAGTTTATTGGGTATTACAATTTCATCGTAAAGGAAAACCATGTGAAAGGGGTTAACTTTTTGGATGCACTCATGCACCAGAAAAGAGATGCCATGAACAACAAAATGGAAACCCTCAAAAACTATAAAATCCAAAATAGAATCCTTAATCTAAACGAACAGGCAAGAAGTATTTATGCACAGATAGCCGATTTCGAATCCAGAAAAGAGCTCACAGAAAAGGATGTATTGGCATATACCGGTGCTATAAAGGGCATCGACAACATGTTTGACCCAAAAGACAGGATGTATCTGGAAAGTACCTTGGTTAAAGTGAATTTGGAGATCATGTCAACCAAGGAAATCATCAAGAAATTTGCAGAGAACTATGTAAAAAGTAATTATGATCCTAAAATTAGAGTGAAGTTAGACTCCTTAAATTCAATATTAACGGCTCAGATTAGCCAGTTAACGGATAAATACATCGTAAACCCACTATCGGCAAAGGAGAATTTGGTTACCCAAAAATTAAATCTAGGGGTCCAATTAGAAATATCCAAAAACAGTATTGCCTCTTTACAAAACAAAATCAACCAATTATCAGAACAATATAACAAGCTGGTGCCGCACGAGGCTGTGATACAGTCTTACGAAACGGAGGTGGACATTGCTAGCAAAGAGTACATTGAGATATTGCAGAAATTCAATCAAACCACCATGGCGTCTGACATTACGCCCCGACTAAAACAGATTGAATTAGCTATGCCCGGGGCTGCCGCGCCTTCAAAAAAGAATCTACTTATTGCCGTAAGTGGCGTGGTTCCTATTGTTTTGTATGTGGTGGTATTATTCGTTGTATTTTACTTAGACGACAGCCTCAAAAATGCAAGAGAATTGGCAGACAAAACCAATATTCCTGTATTGGGCTATTTACCACTATTGAACAAAAGCACCATAGACCTGAAAGAAATTTGGGCAAATAATGATTTGCTCCCCAAGGATTTGCAGACATACAAAGACCTGCTTCGCTCCACCCGATTTGAAGTGGAACAAGAAATGAAAGGCAAAAAAATTCTGTCTGTTACCAGTTTAGCGGACGGAGAAGGAAAATCTTTTGTAACGTTAAGCCTAGCCTACGCCTATGCAATGGCCAAAAAGAAAGTATTAATTATTGATGGCGATTTTGAAGTGCCTAGCATAACAGACATTACTCGGCCAACACAACTATTCGAGGATTACTTAGACGGACAAATTGATTCACAGGCCATCGCTTTAGACGATGGCATTGCTATATTAGGTTGCAAGCCAGGTGATATTTCCCTTTTTGAAATTAACGACGAACAATCAATTGTTGAAAAATTAGCCGCATTAAAAGAAATTTTTGATGTAATCATTGTAGACGCTACTTCTTTAGACAACCTAAACAAAGCCAAGGAATGGATTGTAGTTTCGGACAAAGTAGTAGCAGTGTTTATTGCCAATCAAAGCATAAACGTTACAAAAGACTTGATGATTAACTACTTGCGGGAGCTGAATGATGGCCAATATATTGGGTGGATACTCAATAAAGTGTCTGCGAAAAAATCAAGGCTAGTACGTATTTTCACTAAAATACTGAACCGGAAAAAAAAGAAACGAAAGAAGAAAGATGACTAACTCAATCATAAATACTATTTGGCTAGTCCTTCAATTACTAATAGGATATAACCTCGTTTTTCCCATTTTTCTGTTCCTAATTTATTTACTTAAAAGAAAAACTAAGATAGATAATGGCCAAAATTCGCCCTCACAAGAGGCTGACTATGCCATTATTGTAACTGCTTATGAACAAACACATACCCTGCCCCCAGTTATTGACTCGCTACTACGCTTGGAGTACCAGCGCTTTGTAATTTACATCGTAGCCGATAAATGTGATGTTTCCAACCTTCATTTTAGCGACGAAAGAGTAGTAGTACTTCGCCCACCAGAAACACTAGCTAGCAATACCCGCTCTCATTTTTATGCCATACACAATTTTGTGCGCCCACACGAACGTCTCACCATTATAGATAGTGACAATCTAGTTGAACCCAATTATCTAAATGAGTTAAACCGCTATTTCGATGCAGGATTCCATGCCGTACAAGGGGAAAGAAAAGCAAAAAATTTGGACACTACTTACGCCTGTATTGACGCTGCTAGGGATATTTACTACCATTTTTACGATGGCAAAGTGCTTTTCGAAGCTGGTTCTTCAGCCACACTTGCAGGTTCAGGAATGGCTTTTACTGTAAAGCTTTATCGTGAATGTTTAGAACATTTGGATATTACAGGTGCGGGTTTTGACAAAGTGCTACAAAAGGAAATCATCACCCGTAACTACAGAATTGCATTTAATGGCAATGCGATAGTTTACGATGAAAAAACCTCACAATCCGATCAGTTGGTAAAACAGCGAGCTCGATGGATCAATACTTGGTTCAAATATTTTGTGTTTGGATTTACCATTATTGGTAAAGGGATAACCCGTTTAAACTGGAATCAATTTTTGTTTGGCCTCGTTTTACTTCGCCCACCATTGTTTATTTTCTTGCTTTTATCCCTTGCTTTAATGTGCATTAATCTACTAATCGCCTCAACCATCGGTGTCATTTGGTTGATTGGATTTGCTTGTTTTGTGGTCGGTTTTTTCCTTTCACTAAGCCTTTCGCCAACTGATAAGCGTATTTATCAGGCACTTTCCGGCATACCCAAATTTGTATTTTACCAAGTACTTTCTTTGTTAAAGGCTCGGAATGCCAATAAACACTCAGTTGCTACACAACATTTTCACGACAAAAAGATTGAAGAAATAAAATAGTACGGTACGTAATTTACTCTCTCAATTTTTAAAAGGTTAATTACTGTTCTTAAAAAATAGTGCTTAAAGTTTATTCATTCATCCTTCGCATTGGATAGTACTTAGTTTGGGGTTAAACAAACACCACAACTTTTTTTAAATAACAATTCATACGTCATTATTAAAATCGCTACAGCTCGCTGAAATAAGAAAGGCTTCGCAGTTGCGAAGCCTTTCTTATTATTGAATGTTTGACCTTAAAAAAACAGCTGGGCTAAATGCCCTGCGGTACATTTAGCCTGAATTGAAAACCTGGATTTCCAAATCCCATTCCAGTACTCGACCATCGCTGTCTATCTGAATCATGATTTATTTGATTAAATGATTGCATTATTTACTCCTTTATCAATTTCTCCGAAACAACCGTATTATTTTCAAGAACCCCTTTTACCAAATAAATCCCTTTGGGTAAGCTAGAAATATTAATAGTTGCAGTGTTATTATTTGCTTTTTCTGAATAAACAACCTTGCCTTCTGTATTTATTATGGTAACCGCTTTTATAGATGAGGCTTTAATGGTTATTAAATCATTAGCAGGATTGGGATAAATAACCAAAGCCTTTTGCCGATAGTTATTCTCCACTCTTTGTACCCCACTATAAGTTTTCCTCCCATCATTATCCAACCCCAAAACCCTATAATAACTAACCCCCTCGCTCACATTTTCATCCGTAAAAGCATAACTATTTCGAGCTTTGTTTTCAGCAGCAAGTTTTCCAATCCTATAAAATGACTTACCATCCGTGCTTTTTTCTATTAAGTAGCTGTTTACATTTATTTCATTAGCAGTCTGCCAACTATTTTCCACTTTGTTTTCTTTAAGTGTTGCAGAAAAAGAAATAAACTTTACTGGCAATGTACTTACGTTAATATACACCGTATCACTACTCGTAAACCCACCAACTGTTTGCGTAAGCACATAAAAAGTATTGGCAGTAGGCCAAATCCAAAACCCAGGCCTTGTAGTGTCTTTTACTGTAGTACCATTTTGCAACCATTTAATCGTGTCTATTCCATTTGTATAACTACCAATAAACACACTGTCACCTTTAGCTATGGTAGTATCTCTGCCTGCATCGGCTTGTAGATGGAAGCTATCGAGGTCGTACACGGCAACATCGTCTATGAAATAACCGGCACCTCCATAACCAGTTGGTTGAATTTGTACAAATGCTGTATTCGCATTATTCTTAAAGTTGCCCAAGGTTAAATATTTTTCGCCTCCTTTTGCTTTAAAAATTGCTGCAATTTTTATCCAATTCAAAGTGTCTTTTATTACAGGGTTGCCAAATCCAACTACTTGTGGGTTGGCTGCTAATAAACCATAGGGGGTAGCAATCGTGTCTACATACAAGGCGGTTTCAGTAAACAAAATACCGATGTTATTGCAGGCGTATTTCATCGGATTGGGTGCATTCACATATTCCTCGACATAATAATAATGTTCTTTTTTCAAGCTATCCAACATTTTTGTTTGCAAATAGGCTCTTGAACCCCCATTCTGTAAATCTAGATAAACATAACCTAAACCAGAATTAGCAAATTGATAACTCGATGATTTTGTAATATTAAAAGGCACACCTGCGTAATTGGTGACATCACATGCATTTAAATAAATTGGCGCATCATTAGTTGCTAAATACCAAGGTGGTGGTGGTGGCTTATTATATTTACTTGGACAAACAACATAGTCTTCGAAACTGAAGTTTGGTACAAGGTTGGTTTGAGCAAAAGGGGTTACATAAAAAGCTATAAGAGCAATCGCTACCATTATATAGCGGTTGCATAATTTTATCATCAACATATAGTCCTGTTTAGTTGATGAATAGTTTTTGAATTTCTGTTTTCCCTTTTGTATCTGTTACCCTTATGAGGTACAAACCTTTGCTCAAATTACTAATATCAATTTGGGTGACTCCCTCATTACTCTGCTTATTCTCAACTACAGATTTACCCATTGTATTAACAACTGTTATTGTTGATTTCTGATTAGTAGATATATATACCATCTTATTCGCTGGGTTTGGATAAACGAGAAAGTCTTTATTTGCCAAAATATTCTCCACCCTTTGTACACCACTATACGTCCTCCTCCCATCATTATCCAACCCCAAAACCCTATAATAACTAACCCCCTCGCTCACATTTTCATCCGTAAAAGCATAACTATTTCGAGCTTTGTTTTCAGCAGCAAGTTTTCCAATCCTGTAGAATGCCTTACCATCCGAGCTTTTTTCTATGAGGTAGCTGTTTACATTTATTTCATTGGCGGTCTGCCAACTATTTTCCACTTTGTTCTCCTTTAGTGTTGC
>JAIXOJ010000084.1 GCA_027486835.1 Chitinophagaceae bacterium | reverse complement strand
TTTAGCGGTGAGCCACCTTCTCAACGTATTAGGTTGGTGGTGGACATAGCAACTGAAGGGATATATAAAGTTGGTGTGCGTTACATCAACATTGCTGGTATTGATACGAAGATTTTTGTGGAAGCTGGCTACGAAAGCACTGCTATCGAATGTCCCCAAACACCCAAAGAACAAGTGAAATTTGGGTTTACAGGGTCTGCCACTTGGGATTGCAGTTACGCCAACCTACGATTAAAAGAAGGCGTGAACATTGTGTACCTAACATCAAAGGAGGTTTTGTCGCCGTTGGTGGACCAATTTATTATCAAAAAAATCAACAATTGACAGGAAAAGTATTTGTTTTGTACTACTCTTTCTTTTGGATAGCTTAAATCTTTAGGGCTGTATAGCAGGAAGGAAATTTGATTCTAAATACCAATTTTTTTTCGTTATCGTAAGAATGCTAGCTTGTTTTGTTGAAATATATCAATTTTTGTTGTTCGACATTCTGTGGTTAAGCAGATTGAATAAATCGGTTTTTGGGTTTTGACGTAGAAGATATCGCTTTAGCCCATTTAAATTATACACAATTTTATAAAAGATTGAATTTGCGATGGACTTTATACGAAATAATGTAGAAGGCTTAGCTATTTTGTTTTATTCAATTAGGGTTTCTTTGGGCACTTACAATGGTCGATACGCAATCAAAAATGGATTTTACCCATCCCGCCGATTTTGTTTTTTCCCCCAATGGTTTTGTCATTGACAATGTGAAGGTGCTGCAAAAAGCAGTGTACATGGGCGACACCATTGGTGTTAGCCGTTCAGGTACCTATAAAATGACCGCTACCGTTTATATGGGCAGCAACACAAAATTGGAATTCGGGATCAATGTTTTTATCGAGGAAGTAAACGAACTAGGGACTTATTCGCATGTGATCTCGAACAAAGGTGAGGTCACTAGGATTCATGATGAATATATTTTCATATCTGGTCTTAACATCAAAGTCAATGGGGTAGATGTTCGGGCTTTGAATAAAGCGTAAGACCTGTATTGCCAATTGGCCTTGAAGTAAAATGGATAATCCTTAGAATTGTAATACATTGGTAAAAAATCTAAAAAGCAACTAACCAAAAACAATCGCCTTTATGTTTTGGCACGCTGATAAAGTTAACCCTTTGATTAATTTGAACGCAAGGGGGGATTTGGCAAAATTTGATTGTTAATGCGTATGCGGTGAAATACAAGGTAAAGCAGTTGTTAGTTTTTTTGTTCATTTTCTATATACTAAAGTCTTTCAAAAATGACTATCAAACATAAAAAGCAATACTTTATTCAGGCACTTAACTAAGTTTTCTTAATTTTAATATTATATATATGAAATGTTTATGTGCTTCGATGCTAGTTGCATTGATTCTTTTTACAGGTGTGGTTGATGCTCAAAACAATTTGAGCAATGTGAATTCAAGTAAGGGTACAAAGGCATTGTACAAATACTTAAATGATTTGTCTGCAAGCAGCAATAAAGAAGCTTCTGTGAGTAAGGTATTGTCTGGTATTTATGGACTTCGGTTTCCCGGACGTACGGATATTGTTGGTGCTGAGGAAATTTATAATAAACTAGGAGTTTGGCCTGCCATCGTTGGACTAGAATATTGTTGGTCAACGGGTACTTCACAGGCTTTGTCTTCGTCCCAAGCCATGCAATGGAAAACAATGAACCCTCAATTGATTGAGCATTGGGAAAAGGGGGGCATTGTTAAGGTGATTACGCATTTTCCAAACCCTTCCAATGAAAAATTTGGTGGACTTAGTGATGCCAATGCCAATTTTTCGGCAATACTTACGGATGGTACTCCAGAGAGAAAAAGATGGTTGTCATTGTTGGACGAAGTAGCTTTAGGTATTCAAGATTTAGATGCACATTCAATATCTGTAATTTACAGTCCATTAGAGGAATTAAATTCTAAATCATATTGGTGGGGATTTGGTAGCGATGAAGATAGGGCGGCACTTTGGATTGATATACACAATTACTTGACCAAAACAAAAAAGTGCAATAACATTATTTGGCTTTTTGCACCAAGGGCCGATTTTGATTTTGGGTTTCTTGAAAAAGTTATAGGTTTTTCGGATTTAGTGGGATTGGTTATATACAGTTCACCAATTAGTGCTTGTGTTGATAAGTATAAGCTTTTGGAAGCGACTGGCAAACCATTTTTGATAGGTTTGTTTTACCCTAGGGTGGACAATACTTACGATTGTAGTAAATTATTGGTTGATATAAAAGCTTATTTGCCCAAAACCATAGGTTTTATGTATTCTCATTCAAAAAACAATCCCTTAACAAGTAAAAATGCAGAAGGGCTTTTTAAAAATAATTTGATTTTAAACGCCGTGCAGGTAAAATATAAAGGAAGATTATAATTCAGGGTGCAAGAAAATGAATTTTTTAACTGAAATCTAAAAATGATTATTTTAATGAGCAAGTATTTGTTTAAGGCTATTTTAATGGGGCTATTAACTATCCCGGTACTATTATTTTCCCAAACAAGCAATTATGGTTACGCTGATGCAGCATCATTGGGGTTTTCTCCAAATGCAAGTGGGATAGAAAATGCAAAAGCTTTGCAGAAAGCTGTTGACCTAACTGGAACGATTGTTATTAGTGTACCAGGGACGTACAAATTGGCAGCTACGGTGTATGTGGGCAGTAATACCACTTTGGAATTTGGCAACAATGTCTTGATCGAAAAAGTAAACGAACAAGGGGCATTTTCGCATGTGTTTCTTAACAAAGGGGCGGCCACAAAGACTTATAATGAACATATTTCCATAAAGGGGCTGAATATAAAAGTTAACGGAGTGGATATTAGGGTTTTTAAAGAAGCTTATGGTCTGCATGGTCATTTGGCTTTCTATTATGTGAAAGACTTGCTCGTAGACCATTTTAGATGCATGGACTTAGGTAAGGCGCAATATGGCATTCAGGTGTGCAATTTTGAGGATATAATAATCAATGACGTTATTATTAAAGGAATGAAAGACGGGGTACACTTGGGAAGAGGAAATCGGTTTACAATATCAAATGGTATCTTTCAAACATTTGACGATGCTATTGCCTTAAATGCGCATGATTATTCCACCGGAAACCCTGAACTGGGATGGATTGAAAATGGTGTTATTGAAAATTGCCACGACTTAGATGCAGAAAATACCACTGGTTTTTTCTGCCGTATCCTTGCAGGCGCATGGATAGATTGGAAACCAGGAATGAAGGTGCAACAAAGTGATGCAGTGGTTTCTAACGGTAAGATTTACAGGGTACAAGCTATCCCTGATGGTAATATTTATACCTCTAATACGAGGCCAACACATGAAACAGGCAAACAGGTGTTAGATGGCATCAATTGGGGAGTTGTTCAAAAAGATACCTTACATGCTTGTGGGGTTAGAAATGTTATATTTAGAAATATTTTTTTATACAAACCTAGAATAGGATTGTCGATTCATTTTGACAACGACAAATACAGTCGTTCCTATTATCCAGATGCTGAAATACCCTTGCAAGAGCAACTTTCTTTTGATAATATAAGGGTGTTGCACAACAAATCTATTCCATTTTTGAGCATTGCAACCCCAATAGATGTGGTTACCATTTCCAATTCAAGTATAAGAAACAATACTATTGAATTTGTTAGCAATAAGGCCATGAAAGATTACCTAAAAACCACCCTCAATATTCAAGGATGCGTGTTCAATGGCAATTCGACTTATAATCTCATCACCAATAAGGTAGAAGGAAAAAAAGTTGAGGTAAAAACATCTGGTAATGTTGCCCTCTATGATGGTTTCGACGCCAAAGTGGTTGAAGGAGGGGGAAAGATTACTATTGAGTCGGATTTGAAGGGGTTGAAAAATTTAAAGTAAATCATCCTTAAGCCAAATTAGATTCTTTGGTAATCAGTAATTATAAGTAGTAAATTTAAATAGGTATTTTTATCAAGTGGTTTCTAGTCGAATTTGATTTGAATTTTTATATCATTTGTAAAATCAATTTTCTTTTTTCATGAGCTATATAGCTTCCCCAACCCGTTATACTGAGATGAAATACAGGCGATGTGGCAACAGCGGCCTTCTGTTGCCCGTATTGTCGCTGGGACTTTGGCACAATTTCGGGGATTTGGACATCCGTAATACCTATCAACAATTGTTGTTTAAGGCATTTGACCTTGGCATCACTCATTTTGACTTGGCAAACAATTATGGGCCACCGCCCGGAAGTGCCGAAACAAACTTTGGGCAAATTATCAATGGTGGACTGAAAGCTTATCGGGATGAATTGGTCATCTCCACCAAGGCTGGCTATATCATGTGGGATGGTCCTTATGGTGATTGGGGAAGCAAAAAATATATGGTTGCAAGCCTTGACCAAAGCTTGCGGAGGATGGGATTGGAGTATGTGGACATATTTTATCACCACCGCCCCGACCCCATTACACCCTTGTATGAAACAATGGGGGCTTTGGATTTGCTGGTTCGTCAAGGCAAGGCATTGTATGTGGGCATTTCTAACTACCCTGCTGAATTGGCAGCGGAAGCGATTTCCATTTTAAGGTCGCTGGGTACGCCCTGCCTTATCCACCAGCCCAAATATTCCATGTTTGTTCGAGATCCTGAAGATAATCTTTTGGCGACTCTAGCCACCAATGGTGTGGGCTGTATTGCCTTTTCTCCTTTGGCCCAGGGCTTACTTACGGATAAATATATTAAGGGTATCCCTGAAGGTTCAAGAGCAACTAAAGCAAAATTTTTAAAACCAGAACAAATTGATGAACCCAAACTCAATGCTATCCGTGCATTGAACAAGATGGCCTTGGATCGGGGAGACTCCCTTGCCCAAATGGCCATCAACTGGCTGTTACGTGACGAGCGTGTTAGTTCGGTTTTGATCGGCGCTAGTGGTGTTGGTCAAATTGAGGAGGCTGCAATGGGGCTTAAAAGACCTTCATTATCGTTGGAAGAATTGGAAAAAATTGATTTCATCCTTAATTCTGAGGATATCGATTGTTCTTGGTGGTGAGGGGGCAGTTGTTAGTTTGGTTTATGAATTTATAATTGTTCCTACTTAGCATTAGTTGACCTGTTTAACTTGAATACAAAGTAAATATTGGTTGGAGACCTTTTTTTAATCGCTCAAACAATTAATTAACAGATATGAAGAAGAGTGCCTCAATTACAAATGGCTACATCATCGGTATTTCGTTCATTTCGGCCTTAGGAGGGTATCTCTTTGGGTTTGATTTTGCGGTTATCTCCGGTGCATTGCCCTTTTTGAAAATACAGTTTGGATTGGATGCCTATTGGGAAGGTTTTGCCACGGGCTGCCTAGCTTTGGGCGCAATCATCGGTTGTTTGGTCGCTGGTAATCTGTCGGAAAATTTTGGACGTAAAAAAGGTTTGTTGAAGGCTGCTGCCATATTTGGGCTTTCTTCCCTTTCCATGGCGTTTTCGCCCAATACACAATTGTTCATCGTATCCCGGTTTTTTGCGGGCATCGGCGTTGGTATGGCTTCCATGCTTTCTCCGATGTATATCGCTGAAATAGCCCCTACAGCCGTAAGGGGCAGGATGGTAGCTGTTAACCAGTTGACCATTGTATTGGGTATCCTAGTGACCAACCTAATTAATTATGCCCTTCGCAACCACGGGGAAGATGCTTGGCGTTGGATGTTCGGGTTGGGTATCATTCCCTCTTCTCTGTTCTTTTTGGGCGTTTTGTTGATCCCAGAAAGCCCCCGTTGGCTCATAGGCAAGGGCAGGGCCGATGCTGCCGAAGCCATCTTGGAAAAGATAGGTGGGGCGAATTATGCTAAGGATACTATTGCCTCAATCTCCAAAACGGTAAGCCAGCATACCAAAATACCATTTGCCACCGTTTTCCAAAAAGCCTTTCTGCCCGCTGTGACAGTGGGCATTGGGTTGGCGGTTTTCCAACAGTTCTGCGGCATCAATGTCGTGTTCAATTATACCGCCACCATCTTTGAGAGCATCGGGGCATCCAAGGACGACCAATTGTTACAGACCGTTTTTATAGGTTCGGTAAACCTATGTGTAACCCTTTTGGCCATGGCGTTGGTAGATAGGGCGGGCCGGAAACCCTTGATGCTTTATGGCTCGTTGGGCCTGTCTGTTTTATATGTGTTCATTGCAGTGCTGATTGGTATGAAATCAGTACATGTTGCTTGGTTTTTATTGGCAGCCATCGGGGTTTATGGCACCACACTTGCGCCAGTCACATGGGTATTGATTTCGGAGATATTCCCCAATAAAGTGCGTTCTGCCGCTACCACGGTCGCAGTAGTCTCTTTGTGGCTTGCCTATTTCGTACTCACCTTCACCTTCCCCTTGTTATACGAACGGTTTTTGCACAAAACATTTTACCTATATGCGTTTGTCTGCGTCTCGGGCTTTGTGTTTGTAAAAGTAAAAGTGAAGGAGACAAAAGGGGCTTCCCTTGAGGATATGGACGGGATGTTTGTTCATTAGTGGTTAGTGGCAAGTTTTTTAGTTGTGAATGGTTAAACCTAAATGTAAAAATTTGAGGTTAGGATAGGCACTTAGATAAGCTCAACGGAACATTCGTATAGATTTTCGTTTTGGGTTTACACGGGCAAAAAATGAGTGGTACCCCTGAATTACCTAAAAAGATGCCTTCGGAGTTTTGATATAAAAATAAATTTTTGATTAATACTTAAAATATTATGAGCACGGTAAAAGCTTGGGTAGAGCAGGTGATAATCCCTACTTATGGGGTTGGTAAACCCGAAAAAAACCCGATATTCTTGGAGAAAAGGGTATATCAGGGGAGCAGCGGGGCGGTATACCCCCATCCTGTAATTGAAAAGATATTGGACGAAAAGACGGATGTAAGCTATCAAGCGGTTTTTATAGAGAACGAATATGTAAAAATTATGGTATTGCCCGAGCTGGGCGGGCGCATACAAATGGCTTACGACAAGGTACAGCAGCGGCATTTTGTCTATTACAACCAAGTGATAAAGCCTGCCTTGGTGGGCTTGACAGGCCCTTGGATATCCGGGGGCATCGAGTTCAATTGGCCGCAGCACCATCGCCCTAGCACCTATAGCCCAATTGATTTCTCCATACAGGAAAATGAAGATGGCAGCAAGACGGTGTGGGTAAACGAAGTGGAACAGATGTTCCGCACCAAGGGGATGGCAGGGTTTACCCTATATCCCGGTAAGGCTTATCTGGAAATTAAAGGAAAGCTTTTCAACAAAAGCCTGTTCCCGCAAACATTTCTATGGTGGGCAAACCCGGCTGTTAAGGTAAACGACCACTACCAATCCATATTCCCCCCCGATGTATTTGCTGTGTTCGATCATGGCAAGAGGGACGTTTCTTCTTTCCCCATCGCCACAGGCACCTATTATAAGGTGGATTATTCGCCGGGCACCGACATTTCCCGCTATAAAAACATCCCCGTGCCCACTTCCTACATGGCAATACAGTCCAAGTATGATTTTATGGGCGGCTACGAGCATGATGCAAAGGCGGGTTTGTTGCACGTGGCCAACCACCACGTTTCACCAGGAAAAAAACAATGGACTTGGGGGCATAGCGATTTTGGCCAAGCCTGGGACAGGAACTTAACGGATGAAGACGGCCCATATATTGAGTTGATGACGGGCATGTTTACCGACAACCAACCCGACTTTTCGTGGATACAGCCCAATGAGGAAAAAACTTTTGAACAATACTTCATGCCCTATTCGGCCTTGGGGATGGTAAAAAATGCCACCAAGGAAGCCATGCTGAATTTGGAACTAGAAGGCGATGAAATAACACTATTGGTTTATGCCACGGCCATTTATGAAAGGGCAGTTGTTGCCCTACACCACAACGGGGAAGTGCTGTCAAGGCAAGAGGCCACCATTTCCCCCAAGGATATTTATAGGCATACACTTAATGCAGAAGGTGTTGTTTTGGAAGACTTATGGGCAGAGGTAAGGGATGAAAATGGTAAACTACTGGTACAATACCGTCCGGAAAAACTGGACAATACTGCTATTCCTGCCGCTGCCACTGCTGCCAAATTGCCTTCCGAAATTGATAGCATCGAAGAATTGTACCTCAATGGGCTGCATATTGAGCAATACCGCCATGCAACCTATGCTGCCACTGATTACTATCTGGAAGCCTTAAAAAGGGATCCGTACGACTACCGCTGCAATAATGCAATGGGCCTGTGGTTAATGCGGAGGGGAAAGTTTTCGGAAGCTGAACCATATTTTAGGGAAGCCATCAAGCGTATCACCAAAAGAAACCCCAACCCATACGACGGAGAAGCATTGTACAACTTGGGCTATCTGTTGTTATTGCAGGGCAGGTTGGATGAGGCAAAAGAAAAGCTGTACAAAGCCACTTGGAACGCAGCTTGGCAGGATGCAGGTTTTCTGGCATTGGCACGGATTGCCACCCAACAGCAGGAATATGGGGAAGCCCTTGGCCTGATAGAAAAATCGTTGACAAAGAACTATAACAGCCATACGGCAAGGCACTTGAAAGTGGCATTGTTGAGGCTTACCGATCAAAAGGAAGCCGCGCTGGGCTTGATAGAAGGTTCGTTGCACATAGACCCCTTCAACTATGGTTGCCTTTTCGAGCAGATTTTGATTACAGGGGATAACGGACTGAAGCAAGGATTCCAGAAATTGATAGGGGGGCGGGTACAGACCTACATAGAATATGCTTTTGACTATGCCCATGCAGGTTTGTACAAGGAAGCCATTGAGTTTTTCTTACTTTATTTCGAATCGAATGCCGACAATGCTTACCCAATGGCCTATTACTATATGGGCTGGTTCAGCGAGCAATTGGGCGAAGCAACAAACGCATTGGAATATTATCGACTGGCTTCCGGGATGAAACCCGATTATTGTTTCCCGCACCGCATAGAAGATGTATGGGTGCTGGAAGCGGCCATTAAGGCCCGTCCAACCGATAACAAAGCTTTGTATTATTTGGGTAATTATTGGTACGACAAAAGACAATATCCTGAAGCAATAGGTTGCTGGGAGAAGTCAAGGGCCATTGATGAAAGCTTCCCTACCGTGCATAGAAACCTATGTTTGGCCTATTATAACAAACTAAAAAATCCTAGTGCCGCCTTATCATCCATGGAAAGGGCATTCGACCTGGACATTACCGATGCAAGGGTTTTGATGGAACTTGACCAATTGTATAAGATAATGAATTTCCCGTTGGAAACAAGGTTGGCACTGTTGGAAACCCACCAACCCATAACGGACCGGCGGGACGACCTGTATCTGGAAAAAGTTGCCCTATTGAACCAATTGGGGCGGCATTTGGAAGCGGATGCTCTTTTAGCGCAACGAAAGTTCCATCCTTGGGAAGGTGGCGAGGGCAAGGTGGTGGCTCAATATCTCACTGCAAAGTTGGAACTCGCAAAACTGGCCTTGAACAATGGCGACTGTGCCAAGGCTTTGGGCTATCTGGACGCAACAGACCAATATCCCTACAATCTGGGCGAGGGAAAACTTTATGGCACACAAGAAAATGACATCTTTTATTTAAAGGGATTGGTTTATGAAGAGTTAGGTGATTTAGCAAAAGCGAATTATTTTTTTGAACAGGCCACGGTCGGCATCAGTGAGCCAGTACAGGCTATTTTCTACAACGACCCCCAGCCCGACAAAATCCTCTATCAAGGGTTGGCATGGCTAAAACTGGGAAAGCGAGAAAAAGCAAATTCGATTTTCAACAGGTTGGTACAGTTTGGGCAGGAGCATTTATTTGACGAAATACGTATAGATTATTTTGCGGTTTCATTGCCTGATTTATTAGTTTTTGATGTGGATCTGAACGAAAAGAATAGGATTCACTGCTTTTATATGATTGGTTTAGGGAAAATGGGATTGGGAATGACTAAAGAGGCAAGCGAATTGTTCAATGAGATTTTAATGAAGAATGTAAACCATGTGGGTGCATATGCACATTTGAAAATGCTATGAGTGTATTAAATTTTATCGAAAATATTGGGTTTCATATTATCTGAAATTTCATTGAAAAACAAAGGTGAGGATGCTTTTTTGGGTTTATGTTTCAAAAAGTGATTTTTAATGATTTAGCCATACGGATACGCATGAATAAAAAGAAATGTCTAAAAGTAATTATGAAATTCTGGGATAAAAAATTGGTAATAGTTTGTATTGTTTCTGTTGTTTGTATCATGTCTTGTTTTGAAATAAAAGCACAAATAATTGATTTGTCACTAAGTCAATGGCAGTTTCGCAAAGCGAACGAAGGCCAATGGCTACCTGCAACTGTGCCTGGAACGGTTCATACCGATTTGTTAGCTAATAAAAAAATTGAAGAGCCTTATTATCGTACCAACGAAAAGGATTTGCAATGGATAGAAGCCGCCGATTGGGAATACAAAACCACATTGGTTGTAGATGAAAAAATAGTAAAGGAAGAAAAGGTAGAGTTGGTGTTTGAAGGATTGGATACTTATGCAGATGTTTATCTAAATGACCATAAAGTAATCACTGCCAACAACATGTTTTTGCTTTGGAAAGCCGATGTGAAAAAATGGATGCATACAGGCCATAACCAATTACGTATTTATTTCCACTCGCCCATCAATAAAGTGATGCCTCAATATGATAGCTTGGGCTATACCGTCCCGGTGAGCAATAACGACCAAGCCGATAAAAGAGTTAGTGTTTACAGCCGAAAAGCAGGCTATCATTATGGATGGGACTGGGGTCCTCGTTTTGTTACATCCGGAGTTTGGAGACCAGTCTATTTAAAAGCATGGAGCAGTATTGCTATTGAAGATTTATTTATCAAGCAATTGGTCATTAAAGGAAACGATGCTCAAATTGAAGCACAAATAGCAATAAATAGCACAGGCAATGAAACTAAAATTATACAGATTTTTGTCGAAGGCAACAGCAAGCCATTAGTTTCTGAACCTGTTTTACTCATCACAGGCAGTAGCACTGTAACCAAGCGTTTCCAATTACACAATATTGAACGTTGGTGGCCAAACGGCATGGGCAAGCAAAAATTGTATCATTTTACAGTTAAGTTTTTGAACAATCAAAACCAAACGATTGCTACTAAATCTGTTCAAAAAGGATTTAGAGAAATTGAAGTAGTCCAAGAATCGGGTACAAAGGGTCAGTCATTTTATTTTAAAATAAATGGCAAGCCCTTTTTTGCAAAAGGAGCCAATTATATACCCCAAGACAATTTTTTGCCCCGAGTTACCAAAGAACGCTACGAGCACATCATCCAAACTGCCGTGGAAAGCAATATGAACATGCTGCGGGTATGGGGCGGCGGTATCTATGAAAATGATTTGTTCTATGAGTTGTGCGATGAAAAAGGCATATTCGTTTGGCAGGATTTTATGTTTGCCTGTGCCTTATATCCCCCTTTGCCTGCATTAAAGCAAAGTATTTACGACGAAGCGGTATATAACGTGAAGCGATTGCGCAACCATCCTGCCATTGCGCTATGGTGTGGCAACAACGAAATTGTACAGTTTATGAACGAAAACTATTGGGGTCATATGGTTAGCAATTGGCGAACCAATTTAGATTCCTTAACCACACAACAAACCTATCAGGAAATTTTTCACCAAATCTTGCCTGCTGCATTGAAAGCCAAAGACGATGAAAAATTTTATTGGTCTTCTAGCCCAAACGGCAAAAACTATGATGCCTTTTTTACAAACAATAAACAAAGCGGCGATGGGCATTATTGGGGCGTTTGGTGGGGTAAGGAACCCTTTGAGCATTACAGCAAAAACATTTCGCCGTTCATGAGTGAATATGGTTTTCAATCTTTCCCCGAATTGGCAACAGTTCAAGAATATGCTTTACCCGACGATTACAACATAGAAAGCACGGTTATGAAAAGCCACCAACGTTCTACAATTGGCAATGGTACGATAGCTTATTATATGCAGGACATGTTTAAAGTGCCTACCGGGTTTGAAGACTTTTTATATGTTGGTCAGGTACTGCAAGCTGAAGGAATCAGGATGGCTATCGAATCCCACAGAAGAGCCAAGCCTTTTTGTATGGGTAGTCTTTATTGGCAGATAGATGATTGTTGGCCCGTGGCCAGTTGGAGCAGTATGGACTATTATGGACGATGGAAAGCCTTGCAATATGCCGCCAAAAAAGCCTACGCCCCACAGTTGATTTCTATCTTCAAGGATGAAAGCAACAAGGTAAACGTACATATAGTATCGGATGAGTATGCTACCATAAAAGGAAAGCTAACCATTAAACTGCTTGATTTCAATGGCAAGGAACTCCAAAAAATGGAAAAAGAAATTATGCTGCCCCCTAACAGCAGTGCTATTTATTATACACTTCCCGAAAATCAATGGCTGCAAGGCGTGGACACAAATGCCATATTCTTAGCTGCCACATTTATTGATGCTAATACCCAAAATACAACCAATAATCAGTACTTTTTTACCAAGCCAAAACATCAGCTTTTAACAAAGCCGAACATTAGGATACATCAATTAGATGCCAGCCATATTGAACTAAGCACCGACAAATTGGCGCGGTTTGTTTGCTTGCATTTGCCCAATGTCATCAATGCCTTTGAGGATAATTATTTTGATTTATTGCCCAATACCAAGAAAATAGTGAAGCTTAGACAGCCACTAGGGACAAGTGGAATTGAAGATATTAAAATACAAACACTCTTTAATGCACATTAAACACAATAAGTATAGTGATGCTTCTTTCTTTTAAATATAAAATTATTCCAATTAAATTATCTGAGATGCGTATGAGGTTTTTTATAGTTGTTTTGTTGTTTTCGGGTTTTACTAAAGAGATTCATGCAGCGGTTGTGGATACTGTTATGGTTTATAGTCACGCAATGAAAAAGGATGTTCCTTGCGTAGTTATTAGACCCCAGGAATCGAACTCGGTAAATAAGAAATATCCTGTGGTTTATTGGTTGCATGGGTACAGCGGCAATTATAGGTGGTGGGTTAAAGGGTTCGAGAGTATTAAGGAGAGCGTTGATCAATATGGTATCATCGCTGTATGTCCTGACGGAGGATATTCAAGTTGGTACTTTGATAGTCCACTGGACACCAGTTTTCGTTATGAGACTTTTGTATCTAAAGAATTGGTATCCTTTATTGACGAACATTATCCCACGTTGGTCAATAGAATCTATAGGGGAATCACTGGAGCAAGCATGGGCGGACATGGTGCTTTTTACCTAGCCTTGCGGCATAAGGATTTATTCGGTGCAGTGAATTCCATGGGCGGAGGTTTGGATTTAAGGCCATTCCCAGACAATTGGGAAATCAAGAAGAGGATAGGGCCTAAAGACGCATATCCAGAGAATTGGGATCGATACACTGTTGTCAATTTGTTGGACAGTCTAAAAAGTGGCGAGATGAAGATTGCATTTGATTGCGGATCCTCAGATTTTTTTATCGGTGTTAATAGAGCAGTGAATGCAAAATTGATTGCTAAAAATATCGACCACGATTATGCTGAACGTCCAGGAGCCCATACAGGGGATTATTGGGGAAATTCCATTTATTATCATTTTCTTTTCTTTAGCAGGTATTTCAAAACCCATAAGTAGTGTGTCTCTTATAACTCCATAATAGTAGTTGATATCTTAGTGTTTGAGGCAGTTAAAGATAGAAAATATAATCAAAGAAGGAAAATAGATTATTCTAATGAAGTTTTGGTTCTTCGGTCAATCAAATGAGATTTGGGATAAGGACCAAAAATAAGTGCCGTAACATCAATTAGTTACCGTTGGGCTGTTATGCTAATTTATGTGATTTATAAATGAAAAATAAAATTGTGTATTTGTTATGAAATATAGACTATTTAAATATAATATGAAAAGGAGTGTAGTTTTTTTGTTATTATCAGTTTTGGGATTTACAAGTAATGCTCAAACAACCTATCGACCCACGTGGGAATCAATAGATAGCCGCCCGATACCTACTTGGTTTGAAGATGCCAAGTTTGGGATTTTTATACATTGGGGCGTATTTTCCGTTCCTGCTTATAGCCCAACAATTAGGGATAGTGTTATTGTATGGGATAGGTATGCTGAATGGTATTGGAAAAGATGGAAAGACACAAACAGGGTTCAGAAGTATTTTCAGGATTTTCATAATAGGGTATATGGTAAAAATGTAACCTATTTTGATTTTGCCAATGCTTTTAAAGCAGAAATGTTCAACCCTGATGATTGGGCCGAACGTTTTAAAAACGCAGGGGCTAAATATGTAGTTCTTACAACCAAGCACCATGATGGTTTTACACTTTGGCCAAGCAAATATTCTTGGAATTGGAATGCTGTGGCCATAGGACCACAAAGCGATTTAGTAGGGGCATTGACTAAATCCGTTCGTGAAAAGGGAGTTCGCATGGGTTTATATTATTCATTGAAGGAATGGTATCATCCATTTTTCACGGAGGAAAAAATCAGCGAATATGTCGATGAACACATGATTCCACAAATGAAGGAATTGGTAAATGCCTATAAGCCAGATTTATTGTGGACTGACGGAGATGGAGACCTTGACTCAAAAACACTGAAAAGCAAACAATTCCTTACTTGGCTCTTTAACGAGTCGAAAGTGAGGGACAATGTGGTGATCAATGATCGTTGGGGAACAGATGTTGGTGGCAAACATGGTGGTTATTATACGACCGAATATGACAATTTCGCAACTGATGAAATTTTAAACAGTAATTCAAGTCATCCATGGGAGGAATGTCGCGGGATGGCAGGTTCTTTTGGATACAACCGCAATGAGCAGTTGGAAGATTATTCTACTTCAAAAGAATTGATAGATATTTTGATAAATAAAGTTGCAAGAGGGGGCAATCTTTTGTTGAACATTGGACCAACAGCTGATGGGAGGATACCCGAGTTGATGCAACAACGTTTGGCTGATATGGGTGCTTGGTTAAAAATAAACGGAGAAGGTATTTATGGCACTAGAAAATGGAACAAAGCCCCAGCGATAAATCAAAATTCCACTGTTTTCTATACCACGAAAGGTCGTGATCTATATGCCATTATTACCAAATGGCAAGATAGCCCAATAGAAATTCAAGGTGTAGAAAAGCCAATCTCGGTAACCATGTTAGGGTACAAGGGGCAGTTAAAAAGTGTTTTTTCCAAGAAGAAACTAATCGTAAACCCGCCAGCGCTATCTCCCGGAAACAATCCTTCGCCTTATGCATGGGTAATTAAATTGGAAAATGCGTTGTAAAATTGGATAACAAAAGTGGATTAATAAGGAAGACAAAAAAGTGAGCAATGTGCTAGCAAGATCAAATTTTCTGCTGCCTTCACCCTTAAGGATAATGGGTTTTCATTAAATCCAATATTGGTTAACGGATTATACAATCTAAATGCATGAAAAAACATATATCACATGTACTAATATTCGTATTGTATTTTTAAATGTAATGTCCTCGGAGAAAACATTAAATAATTAGGTTCACATATCATGTTTGTTGATTAAGCCTCTATACAAAAGCAGATAAGTTTGGAAAGATTGGAAAAAGAAGGGTTACTTACATTCTACTTAATGTGAAGTGTCAATTAAATAATATGCTTGTAGCTTAACAATTTGAAACGCTGTTTGAACCGAAATTTCAAAGTGCAACATCCTTAGAAAAAGTTTCTATATTGTTTTAGTTCAAAAATAGTTTCAAAAGAATAGAGTCAATTTATGGAAATGAGTATTAAAAATAAGTTTGGGCTAAAGGCTATCATGCTGCTGATGATATTGCTTGGTTATCTGACAGTATATAGTCAATCTGCAAAAAACGATTGGGAAAACCCAACGCTTTTTCAAGTGAACAAAGAAGCCCCTCATGCAAGTTTTATGTTGTATGATAAAAAAGAAGCGGCTATTGTTGACAATATTTCAAGTTCGCCTTTTTATAAATCATTGAATGGGGTTTGGAAATTTGTATATGCAGAAAAGCATACTGACCGGATAACCGATTTCTTTAAAACTGATTTGGATGAAGCTAAATGGAACAATCTGGATGTTCCGTCAAACTGGGAATTAAAGGGATTTGGTACACCAATTTACACAAACTTTATCTATCCTTTTCCAAAGAATCCCCCTTTTGTAGGCGATCATAATCCAGTGGGTACTTATAGACGGACATTTACAGTGCCTGATAGCTGGGATAACAAAAAGGTATTTCTACATTTTGGGTCTATAACTGGTTGTGCTTTCGTGTATATCAATGGTCAAAAAGTGGGAATGTCTAAAGCATCTAAAACACCTGCGGAGTTTGACATAACTTCATTTATAAATAAAGGAAATAACTTGTTGGCTGTTCAAGTTTTTCGTTGGCATGATGGGAGTTATTTAGAAGATCAGGATTTTTGGAGAATCAGTGGCATAGAACGAAAAGTATTTCTATTTGCTACACCAAAGCTTGCTATAAGTGATTTTTTTCTAAAAGCAGATTTAGACAATCAATATAAAAACGGTTTGTTTATGGCATCTGTACAGCTAAAACATTATGAGGGTAACACGAATAAAAGCGGTGAGGTTACCTTTGATTTATTGGATAAGAATGGGGTTAAGATATACTCTCAAACAAAAAAGTATGTAGTAAAAGGAGATTCTTTGCCGGAAATATTATTTAATTCAACAATCAAAAATCCATTAAAATGGACTGCTGAAACACCAGAATTATATTCTTGCGTTATTACTCATACGACTAATAATGAAACTATTTATACAAGTGCTAAAGTTGGGTTTAGAAGGGTAGAAATTAAAAATGCCCGCTTGTTGGTAAATGGGGTGCCTATTTATGTTCATGGAGTAAATAGGCATGAGCATGATGAAATATTAGGGAATGTTCCTTCCAAAGAACTTATTATTAAGGATTTACAACTAATGAAACAGCATAACATCAATGCTATTCGTTTGTCACATTATCCGAATGATCCAATCATTTATAAGCTAGCGGATCAATACGGATTTTATTTGGTTGGAGAAGCCAATATTGAATGCCATGGCATGGGTTCTTGGTGGCCGGGCAATGTTTTAGATACTCTCCATCATATCAGTTGGAATCCAGAGTGGGAGCCGGCCTATTTTGAACGAACCAAAATTGCTATTGAAAGAGACAAGAATCATCCTTCAATTATTATTTGGAGTTTGGGGAATGAGAGCGGTAATGGTCCAGTATTTCATAAAACCTATTCATGGATAAAGCAAAGAGATAATAGTCGACCCGTACAATTTGAACAAGCTGATGAAGATTGGAATACAGACATCTTTTGCCCAATGTATCCATCAATAAATGTGATGAAAAAATATGGTTTGGATAGTTCAAAAAAACGTCCATTTATTATGTGTGAATTTGCCCATGCCATGGGTAACAGTACGGGCAATTTTCAAGAATATTTTGACATAATAATGAACAGTAAGAATATACAGGGTGGGTTTATTTGGGATTGGATGGACAAAGTGTTCCTTCAGACTGATCCTAATGGCAACAAGTTTAGGGCTTATGGGGGTGACCTTGGAGGGTTTAATTTACATAATGATGGAAACTATTGTGCAAATGGATTAATTGCTTCTGATAGAACAATGCATCCTGGAATTAAAGAAGTAAAAAAAGTCTATCAGGATATTTTATTCTCTTCAATAGATTTAAAACAAGGATTGTTGGAAGTTAAAAATATTTTTGGGTTTACAAACCTAAAAAAATATGACTTTTATTTTTCCATTATGAGGGATGGAGTTGAGATTAGTAAAAATAGTTTCAATGTAATTGCAAGTCCAAGAGAGACAAAGTGGGTTTCATTGCCAATACCCTGGGAAAAAATGGACGATTCTGCTGAGTATTATATAAATGTATTTGCTTTGGTTTCATCAAAAAGCGCAACCGATTTGTTAACTGTTGGAACCGAGGTGGCTAGGGAACAGTTTAAAATTAAGGGAAATCCATTTTCAACTAAAACGAATACGACATTTCATAGCCTTAAAATTGAAATGCAGCCAAATAAATTAATCTTTACTTCTTTAAATGTTTCAGGTTTTGTGGACTTGGTTACAGGGATAATTAAAAATTATAAAAGCATTAATGGAAAGGAAATAATTAGTTTCCCTGAACCATATTTTTGGCGTGCTCCTACAGACGTTGACTTTGGGAACGGTATGCCATCAAAACTTGGCATTTGGCGAGCCGCCCATGAAAACAAGAAAATAACAAATATTACAGTTGGTGAACAAAACAGTGAAGGGGTTCATGTAAAAATTGATTTTGAATTGTCTGATATTAATGTTCCATACACTTTGGAATATCAAATTAATAATGACGGAAGCATTAAAACAACTGCTTCAATGGATTTGACTGGAAAATATTTGGCTGAATTGCCAAGATTTGGAATGAGGGTTAATTTACCCGTGGAGTTTGATAGTCTGTCTTATTATGGTCGGGGTCCATGGGAAAATTATTGTGATAGGAATACATCTTCTTTCGTAGGAATTTATCATGATAATGTCAAAAATCAATTTACTTCAAACTATATACGACCCCAGGAATGTGGCTACAAAACCGATGTAAGATGGCTTTCATTAACTAATAAAGAAGGGAGAGGTATTTTGATAAAAGGAGAACAGCCTATTTGTTTTAGTGCAATAAATCATTCAGATGAGAGTCTTGACCCCGGAAATACAAAGAAACAGCAACACCCGACCAATTTGCCAATTGAAGATGCAGTTTTTCTTCATATTGATTTGAAACAACGTGGAGTTGGGGGAGACGATAGTTGGGGTAGTTTGCCTCACGAAAAATGGAGGCTTTTAGATAAAAAATATATTTATAGCTATACAATAGTATGTTTGTGAACCGCCTTGTTTTTTCCATTTATTATAGAATTTATAGACCTACAGTTTGCGCTTTATATCAAATGTTATTATAATTTATTTCTTTAATCCTGTCAAATAGTACAAAAAGACAAAATAGGAATCTACAAGAGATTTATTGTGAGAAAATATTAGCCACTTAAAATTACTCACTACGCTGTATTCCAACAACTTCACTTACAAAAGTTGGAATAAAATTTAGAAAGCAGCTTTTATAGAACGTTTGAACAATACTATGCTGCAAGAGGTCAATAGCATTCCTTACCAGATAGAAGTACATGTGAAAAATACAGGTAGTAAATGTGGAGATAATTTGGCTCGATTATATACATCAAATCAAGGAAGCAAACTGAACCTAGACCTTATGTTATTTTAAAGCCCTTTCAAAGGATATTACTGTCAAAGGGAGCTACAAAAAAACTTGTTTTTCAATTAAAAGAACAAGTTTTTATAACCAAATTGCCAAAACAAATTCGACGAATCCAAAAAGCAGTTCGACATTTTTATTGATGGAGGGAAGCTAGGGGTACAATCTGTGTTCTTGGAATTATCAATGTGATTTTATATCAAGTGAGAAAAATAAGTTACTAAGTATTATTATATATGAAAAAATGGATGCCGTTAATTGCTTTTTTCCCTTTGCTATCAACTGTTGCAATGAGTCAAAAAGTACCTGTTTATTTGGATGACTCCAAGACAATTGAGCAGCGTGTAAATGCAGCATTATCTGCAATGACGCTCGAAGAAAAAGTGGCTATGTGTCATGCCCAGTCCATATTCAGTAGCAAAGGAGTTGCCCGTTTGGGCATCCCTGAGTTGTGGATGAGCGATGGACCACATGGTGTACACCCCGAGTTGTTCTATGATTATTGGGCACAGGCCAATTGGACCAATGATTCTAGCACCGCTTTCCCAGCGCTTACTTGTTTGGCAGCTTCGTTCAACCCTCCCATTGCTGAATTATATGGCAAGGCCGTTGGCGAAGAAGCCCGCTACCGCAATAAATCCGTCCTCTTAGGTCCTGGGGTAAACATCTATCGCACCCCCTTGAACGGGCGCAACTTTGAGTATATGGGCGAAGATCCCTTCTTAGCTTCGAAACTAGTGGTGCCTTATATCAAAGGTGTTCAGTCCAATGGGGTTGCCGCCTGTGTGAAGCATTTCGCATTGAACGAGCAAGAAACTTGGCGGATGGATGTGGATGTGGATGTAAGCGAAAGGGCATTGCACGAAATTTATCTGCCTGCTTTCAAAGCTGCTGTCAAAGAAGGGAAGGTTTGGTCAGTTATGGGGGCATATAATAAATTTAGGGGACACCATTGCTCCCACAACGATATACTCTTGAACCAAATCTTGAAAAAAGAATGGAAGTTCGATGGGGTAGTAATTTCTGATTGGGGCGGGGTACACAATACGCAAGAGGCCGCCTATAACGGACTTGACTTAGAAATGGGTACCAATACGGACGGCATGACTTCTTCTATTGCCAATTCTTACAACAGTTATTTTCTCGCCGTCCCATTTTTAAAAGAACTGAACTCAGGGAAAATCGATACATTTATTGTAAACGAAAAAGCCAGAAGGATACTTCGCTTGATTTTCAGGACCACCATGAACCGCAACCGCCCTTTTGGCAGCTTGGCAACCCCTGAACATGCTGCTGTTGCCCGGAAAATTGCACAAGAGGGCATGGTATTGTTGAAGAATGACAAGCAAATTCTTCCTATTCCCAATACGATAAAATCCATTGCCGTAATTGGAGAAAACGCCACTCGCAGCATGACGATAGGAGGGGGCAGTTCCGAATTGAAAGTGAGATATGAAGTGTCTCCATTGGAAGGCATCAAAAACCGCTTTGGTAAGACGGCTTTGGTACAGTATGCACAAGGATATGGCAGTGGGAAATATTTATATGACAGCATTGCCCCGTCGCCCTACGATGCGGTAAAACTTAGGGATGAAGCTGTAGCGTTGGCAGCAAAATCGGAATTGGTGGTATTAGTTGGCGGTTTGAACAAAAACAGCAACCAAGATTGCGAAGGCCGGGACAGACTGGATTATGGGCTTCCTTTTGGGCAAAATGAATTGCTGACCGATATTTTGAACGTGAATAAAAACGTGGTGCTAGTAGTCGTTTCTGGTAATGCGGTGGAAATGCCATGGGAAAAGCAAGTGCCTGCGATAGTGCAAGCATGGTACGGCGGCACCGAATCTGGCAATGCGATAGCAGATATCTTATCAGGCGATGTGAATCCTTCAGGGAAACTGCCATTTACATTTCCTGTTAAACTATCTGACAACGGGGCGATATCCTTAGGGAAAACATCTTATCCGGGTAATGAAAACGGGCACAAACAGGTGTATAAAGACGGGATTTTTGTGGGCTATCGCTGGCATGACAGCAAATCAATTCCGCCTTTGTTCCCTTTTGGTCATGGTTTGAGCTATACGCAATTTGCATATTCCAACCTTTCGCTAACCAAAGAAACAGATGGAAATATTAAGGCAACATTTACAATCGCCAACAAGGGGAAAGTAAGCGGCAATGAAGTGGCACAACTCTACATACACAAGGAAAATTCAACCATAGAAAGAGCAGAAAATGAATTGAAAGGCTTCCAAAAAGTATTTCTCTTAGCGGGAGAAGCCAAGACAGTCAGCTTACAACTGAACAAAGAAGCTTTTCAATACTATAATGAGAAAAGAAAAGATTGGGCAACTGAAAAAGGGGCATATACCATTTTAGTTGGTGGTTCTTCAAGGGAGGTTTATTTAAAAAAATCCATTGTTCTGTAACCGACCATTGATAATTTGGTAAAAAAATAATAATATTATATGATAAAAAGAACCATTTTCTGCTGTTTATGTTTAATAGCTTTTCAAGTAGTTGATGCCCAAAACAAGAAAATTGAGTTGAATGTAAATCAACAATTTGCCTTTGCCGCCAAGCAATACAAGGGCATGTTACAAACCCATCCAGATCTTACTCAGTTTCCACAGTCAACAAAGCCCAATGGTCAACCCGATAATCGAACATCAGATTGGTGGTGTAGTGGTTTTTTCCCAGGCACATTGTGGTATTTATATGAATACACCAAAGACACTACTTGGAAAAATGCCGCTGACAAATGGACAAAGGCTTTGGAAAAAGAAAAGTTGAATACTTCAACGCATGATTTAGGCTTTATGCTGTATTGCAGCTATGGCAATGGTTTTAGGCTTACTAAAAACAAAGCCTATGTAGAGCCATTATTAACAGGTGCTAACTCATTAGCTACTCGATTTGATTCTGTTCGTGGGGTGATTCGTTCGTGGAATTCATTTAACCCACATTGCAGCAATTTTCTGGGTAAAAGTTAACCTTTCTGTTATTTTCTGTTAAACTTTCCTGTTTTTGGATGGTTTTTGGGGCATTTTTGGCCTAAAATACGGGTAAATG
>JAIXOJ010000103.1 GCA_027486835.1 Chitinophagaceae bacterium | reverse complement strand
GTGTCTTGAGGAGCATTAACACCATCATTGTTTTTTACTGGAATTGTTACTGGCACATTTATCACAGTGCTGTCCACATCTTTCACACCTGTTGGTGGCGGTAGCTTGACCGTTACTAACACCGTAATAGGCGCAGATACCAACCCATCTGGTGTGGTGATGGTATAAGTGAAACTGTCTTTGCCCACATAATTAGTAGAGGGTGTGTAGGTAACTGTTCCGTCAATATTAACCACTACCGTTCCATTGGTAGGATTACTACTAATACCCACAGTGGCATTGGTTGCACTGGAGCCATCATTGTCTTTCACAGGAATAACTACTGGTGTGTTTACCCTTGTGGTGTCATTATCCTTTACACCTGCTGGTTTTACCACAACGAATATCTTGATGGTATCCGACACCACACCATCTGGTGTGGTCAACACATAATTAAGAGTGTCTCTACCCGTAAAGCCAGTTGAAGGGGTATATTGCACCGTACCATTTGTATTCACGCTAGCTGTTCCATGAATAGGGTTAGCTGCAATCGTAACAGTATTATTGGTAGCACCAGCCCCATCATTATTCTTCACTGGAATAGCAATAGAAGCATTGATTACTGTTGTATCACGGTCATTAACCCCCATAGGTTTTACGTTAATGATCACTGTAATAGGTGCGGATACTACTCCATCTGGGGTAGTAAGGGAATAAGTAAAAGTATCCTTACCAGTGTACCCGTTATTGGGCGTATAGTTTACTGTACCATCAGCATTTACGACTACTCCCCCATGGTTAGGTGGTGCTACAATTTTCACCGTATCATTCACATTTCCCGCACCATCATTATTTTTCACAGGAATGCCTACAGGTGTATTCATTGGGGTGTTAGCCACATCGTCTATACCCATTGGAAGTACCCACACAACAGTAGTAATCGGAGCAGATACCACGCCGTCAGGTGTAATGAGGACATAAGTAAAGCTATCCTTTCCAGCGAAATCAGTACTAGGGGTATAGGTTACAATTCCGTTAGCATTAACCGTAGTAGTGCCGTGTAATGGATTAGAAAAGATGGTAACAGTAGCGTTATTACCACTTGACCCATCGTTATTTTTCACTGGAATAGTGACTGGGGTATTCACTAGCGTTGTGTCTTTGTCATTTACCCCTACAGGTTTTACGGTTACAATTACAGTAATGGGTAAAGACACTGTTCCATCAGGGGTGGTTAGCGTGTAGGTAAGGGTGTCTTTTCCTGTATAACCATTCCCAGGGGTATAGCTTACTGTACCGTCCGCATTCACTGTAGCAGTGCCATGAGCAGGCGGGGTTGCCAGTTTTACTGTATCCACTGTAGCACCGCTGCCATCATTCGCTTTCACTGGTATGGTTACGGGGGTATTAATATTTGTGTTTGCAGCATCATTTACGCCTACGGGAAAAATGCTTACCACCACTTCAATGGGATTACTCACCACCCCATCAGGTGTTGTAAGTACATAAGTGAATGTGTCTTTACCGCTGTATCCGTTATTGGGTGTGTATGTAATCGTACCATTTGTATTCACTACTACTGTTCCGTGGCTGGGGTTGCTATTAGTAGAAACCGTATTGCCATTGCTGCCACTTGCCCCATCGTTGGCTTTCACTGGAATAGTTACTGGGGTGTTGATACCAGTAGTGTCTTTATCATTAATTCCCATTGGTTTCACGACTACAATTACTGTAATTGGGTCAGACACCAATCCTCCTGGTGAAGTGAGTGTATAGGTGTAGGTATCCACTCCGGTATATCCAGTTGCGGGATTATACGTGACAGAGCCATCTGCATTAACGGTAGCGGAGCCATGCGCAGGTTGCGTAGCTACACCCACCGTTGCAGTTATGGCATTAAGGGTATCGTTGTTCTTAACGATGGTGATAACGGGCGTGTTGATAAGCGTACTGTCTGTATCCTCTACTCCTTCTGGTTTCGAAGGAGAGGATTGGGTAATATCTTTTAACTTGTAATCTTCAGTTTCCCCATCCAGGGCTATTGATGTGCTTCTTTCGTCTATGCTGGGGGTGAAAGTATTGTCAATTAATGTGTTTGTGGTGATTCTAAAACGGGCATAAGTGGGGCCAGCTTTAATAATGCTTGAAAATTTTGAGTACAAAAAGGTTAAGGTTATTGGTTTTTTAACCGACCCAGCAGGTACAGAAGCGGTTACTGATTCTGCAATTGAAAATTTTCCATCCCCATTAAAATCAATCCAACCATACACATTGGCAGGCAGGGTGGAGCTGTTGGTAGCGGTTAAGTTAATGACCACATTACTGGCTTTATTCACATCAATGTTGGGAAAGCTTACCACTCCGTCTTCATCATCATTTTTGGTGGAATCATCTAGGTTGGCAGTGGAACTATGGGGCGCATTTCCGTCCGGGTCGGTATTGTTATTACCAAAATAGAGTTTGGTGGCCGAGGTAACGGTAACTTTTGGCAGCGACATGGCACTGTAGTTACCATCTGCAAGTGCAGTAAGGCTATTGAAAGTGATGTTATTGCCCATATAATGTCCGGCATCGCCATAGCTAGTAGGGGCGTCGCCAAAATCAAATGGTGCAACAATACCAATACCTATAGCGGTGTACCCCCTTCCTTTGGTTTCTACATTGGAGAGTTGGCTAATATTTTTTCCAAACAACACTGATTGCACAAAAATGTCGTTTTGCCCTGCGGGAAGAGACACCCCAGCCGTTTTGCCATTGTCTGATATGGTCAAGGTATATTGAGCAGGGTTTTTACTGAAAGACTCCACACGCATATCCAAAACCTGCCAATCAACGCTATTTGAAGCTGCGGAGGCTTTTAAAAATTCGCCATCGGCCAAGGATTCACCATCGGCTATTACCATACCCGGATAGGTGACACTCGTCCATGCAGAGTTGAAGGTTTTCTTTACTTCCAATTCAACGCTAAGATCAAATTTTATTTGTCCTGCATAGGCTGAATCTTTTAATCCCATCCCTCGGAGGCCAGGGTAAAGCAATTGCAATCCATCAGTGGCAAATTCTCCACTGTTGTATATACGAAGTGAGCTACCAGCAGTAATTGGAGTGATATTACTTACGGTAGCCCTCACCCTAGCGTTGTCTGTTACCATCCAAATGTATTCGCCAGCAGTAATTCGTAAGGTGTCTGCACCAGCCGGTTTGCTTACTAGGTTTGAATTCCATGTAAGCCAAAAGACTTCCCTTTGCAAAGAGCCTTTTCCTGTACCGTCTGCATAGTTCTGAGCAAAGGGATGTTGAATAACAAAAAGCACCAATAAAGCGAGGAGAAACAACTTTCCTCTACTGACAAATTCATTCATATTACTACGTATCAGTTCAAAAGTATAATAGTCGAAATTAAGTAAAGTAACCTACAGCTCTTCCGAATGGGGGTGAAGATAAAATGTCGCAAGGTTACAGCCTATTAGTTGTTATAATAAACAATAAGCCATAAACCCATTTGAATAAGGGGGAACAATGGCTTTATTTCCGAATCCCCGCACAAAAAAACAACTTCACCAGTAGCCATCCTAGCTATTTTCAACAAACAACCAACTAGACAATAGATTTCAGATTTACAATACCTGTAGACAATCTCCTCCTGTTTCTTTCGTCTTTGGTGCTTAAATGTGGTTGGTTATCTATTTATAAATACTGGAGCTTTTTTATCCCACACATTTTTTCATTTCATCACGCCAAGATGTTGCGAATTTTTATGCGGATATAACGCTCCTACGTGGTATGTACTGAAGCGCTTTATACCCATGAATTCTAAAAACAATTGACAGGGAAAACTGCTTTGTACTTTTGAATATCGTAGGTTGATAAAAAATACAGGAGATTGACAAAAAATAAAGTCGTTTGACGAAATATACAGGTGGTGGGCGAAAAAAGGGTAAAGGTGATGAGCGTGAATCAAATGCCCTTATACTGGACAGAAAACGGTTTGCGAATGATACCTCACCCTTTCCAAAAGAGAGGGAACAACAAAGATTATAGCGACTTTTTTTCGCAAACCATTTGCTTATGAGTATGAAATAGTACGCTGAATTAGCTACGAAGCATACGGGACTAGTGGCGAAGTATGCGGGACTAGTTGCGTAGTATTCGGGACTAGTTGCGAAGCATGCGGGACTAGTTGCGTAGCATATGAAACTAGTTGTGAAGCATGAGAAACTAGTTGTGAAGCATGAGAAACTAGTTGTGAAGCATGAGAATGAGTGGCGAGGCAGGTTGAACTAGTTGGGAAGTAAGTGAAACTAGTTGAGAAACGGGAGAATGGTGGCGAAGTATGCAAGAGCAGGTGCAAACCACTTTCATACTCTTATAAATGGTTCTTTGAATCTTTTTCAACAACTTTTCCCAACTTGGAATCTAAAAATATTTATTCCCTCATATCACTTTCACACCACTACATTTGCGCCTCTTAAAAAAATAAAACTAATGGTTGATGTAATTCTTGGTTTGCAGTGGGGAGATGAGGGGAAAGGAAAAATAGTTGATTTTTTTGCCCCCAATTATGACATTGTAGCAAGATTTCAAGGTGGACCAAATGCGGGTCACACCCTTTACGTGGGCGATAAAAAAGTGGTGCTACACCAAATTCCTTCGGGTATCTTTCACCAGAACACAGTGAATATTATTGGTGGAGGTGTAGTATTAGACCCCATTACTTTGAAAAAAGAATGTGATTTAGTAGCTTCTTTTGGTATTGATGTAAAGAAAAACCTTTTCATTTCAGAACGTACTAACTTGATTTTACCCACCCATAGGGCTTTGGACAAAGCGAGCGAATTGCAAAAAGGAGAAAGTAAAATTGGTTCAACCTTAAAAGGAATTGGCCCAGCCTACATGGACAAAACTGGCAGAAATGCACTGCGTGTGGGCGACTTGCTAGACAAAAGCTTCATATCCCAATACATTAAACTTAGACTTAAACACCAAAAACTGTTAGACAATTTTCATTTTATCGAAGATATATCTACTTGGGAGGATGAATTTTTTGAAGCCTTAGAATTTCTAAGAACCCTCAATGTAATTAGCAGCGAGTACTATATAAATAATGAAATTGCGAAGGGCAAGAAAGTTTTGGCCGAAGGTGCTCAAGGCACCATGCTAGATATTGACTTTGGCACTTTCCCTTTTGTAACCTCTTCAAATACCATTTCCGCTGGGGTTTGTACAGGACTTGGGGTTTCGCCAAAGCAGATTAATGAGGTAATCGGCGTTACTAAAGCATACTGTACCAGAGTAGGTAGTGGCCCTTTTCCTACAGAACTGAACAATTCCGTGGGCGAAGAGTTAAGGCGCATTGGCAATGAATTTGGCGCTACCACAGGTCGTCCTCGCCGATGTGGATGGATTGATTTGGTCGCTTTGAAATATACTTGCATGATTAATGGCGTTACCAAAATTGTGATGACCAAAGCAGATGTTTTAGACAGTTTTGAAGAGCTGAACGTGTGTACAGCCTATGGCATCAATGGAAAAGAAACTGCGGAAGTGCCGTTTCAAATATCTAAAGTTGATATTGACCCTGTTTGGAAATCATTTAAAGGTTGGCATACAAATACCTCCGAATTGAAAAATGTTGTAGCATTACCGACCGCAATGACAGAATACGTGGCTTTTATTAATGATTTTGTGGGTGCTTCTGTCCACTATATCAGTAATGGTCCAGGAAGGGAACAAATAATTACGGTATAATTGCCCTCTCAAAAACGAAAACTTTTTTATTTTTTAACCCATTTTTTAAGTATTACCAGTTAACTAAAATCTTATTAGAACATGGCTATTAAATCTGATAAGGATGCCAAATCCACAGCTAAGAAAGGTGCAGCAAATACACCAGCACCTAAAGCTTCTTCAAAGCCCAAGAAGCAACTTGAAGAAGACGATGATGATGAAGATTTTGATGATGAGGAAGTGAAAACCCCAAAGAAAGGGGCTGCAAAATCAGCGTCGAAGAAATCGAAAGAGGACGACGATGATGATGATGACGCTGAAGAAGTAGAAGACGATTGGAACAAATCTGATGAAGATGATTGGGATCCAGACTTCGATGAGTTTGATATTCCAAAGTCAAAAACTGGCAAAAGTGCTGTGCCCAAAAAAGGCAAGAAAGGTGATGACGATGACGATATTTCCTTCGACGAGGACTTTAATGAATTCGATTCCTTCGGTGGTGGAGGCGGTGGTAAACGTAAAGGCGGTGGTCTTGACGATGATTTTGATGATTATTAACCCACTAACTACTCATTACAATTCCCTTTGAAGAGAATCGTAGCTACTTTTCCCATTCAAGATTACGGTTCTATAAAGCATCAACTGCTATATTGGTCTGGCCAGTATAGCAGTTGTTCTTTTTTGGACAGTAATGAATATGCCAAAAACCACTCCAACGCTGTATGTATCGTGGGTGTGGGCATGGCATCACAACTAACTAATCTTTCCAATAATGCTGCAATTGACCAATACATTTCACAAACGAATGACTGGATCTTTGGTCATATTAACTATGAATTTGCGCAGCAAATAATTCCCACAAAAGTCTTTGGGGCTAAACCCTCCTCCCCTATTGGATTTCAACCGATAGCACTGTTTCAACCAGAGATTGTTGTATTGCTAACGAAAACCTCCTTAAGAATTGAAACTATTGCGATTGATCCGCAGGCTGTTTTCTCTGCCATTATACAAACCAATGTGTTGCAATATCTACCCCTCCATACTACTTCCAACAGCAGTATAAAAATGGCGGCTCGATTGTCCAAAAGCGAATACATAGCAGCCATTGAACAATTATTACAGCATATTCATCGGGGAGATTGTTATGAAATTAATTATTGTCAGGAGTTCTTTGCTATCGAAGGAGCTATTCATCCTTTAGACACGTATAAGCGCCTAACACAAATTTCGCCTAACCCTTTTGCCTGTTATTACCGAATGGGTCATAGCCATTTGCTTTGCGCTAGCCCCGAAAGGTTTTTACGCAAAAAGGGACAACAATTGATTTCGCAACCCATAAAGGGAACCAATAAGCGGGATTTAAACGACAAAACAATTGATGCAGTATTGAAAGATGCCTTAAAAGAAAGTCCAAAAGAACGAGCTGAAAACGTGATGGTGGTAGATTTAGTACGTAACGATTTAAGCCGTATTTGCACAGAGGGTAGTGTGCAGGTTTCAGAACTTTTTGGCCTGTATTCTTTTCCGCATGTGCATCAAATGATTTCAACGGTAGAAGGATGTTTGCGTAAAGATGTTGCTTTCAGTGAAATTATGGCTGCTTGTTTCCCCATGGGAAGCATGACAGGTGCGCCCAAAAACAAAGTGATGCAATTGATTGATGCCTTTGAACCCACCCAAAGAGGACTGTATTCTGGTGCCGTTGGCTACATTACTCCCGATAAAGATTTTGATTTTAATGTGGTCATCAGAAGTATTTTATACAACGATGCCAACAATGCTCTAAGCTATTCTGTGGGTAGCGGCATTACCAATTTGAGCAACCCCATAGAAGAATATGAGGAATGCATGCTAAAAGCTACAGCCATACAGATGGTGTTGGGTAACGCTTAATGGAGCTGCACGAAATTGTAATCATACCTGTGGGATTGATTATCGGTTTCCAGAACCTTATAGGAAAAACATGAATTGCTGATGAAGACTATACTTTAAACAGGATAAAAAGTGCGAGCGGAATTCTCAGGAGTTAAACTTCCCAAAAGTTTAAATCTCTCGGAAAGTTTGTGTACGAATTTATCCCATTTGGGTGCATAAAAGTTTTTCGCAGTTATTAGTTTAACCTCACCCCAACCCCTCTCCGAAAGGCGAGGGGCAAAACGAAAAACTTTTATGCACCCTCCCATTTTGAATATACCGCTACATCAATAAAGCATAACCTGTTTCAACTACTCCGTAGCAACTTGCCAATTAATGCGAAACCACAAAAGGAAATTGGTACAATGGTTGTCCTGCTTTTGATAAAACTAATTGGTATAAGCCATTGGGGAATAAACGGGTATCAAGTTCAATTTGTGGTTGAGTTGTTGTAAAACTGGTGGTTGCCATTCCCACCGTATTAAATACTTGCAACAACACTGGGGTGGTTTCATTACCGCGATCTATATGGATAATCCCTTTTGTCGGGTTTGGAAATACTTGGATATGGATAGGCTCATTGGCAGACAACAATCGAATTGGAGAGTACTGAACAATACCGTCTGCATTGGTTATTTTCAACCGGTAGGTTCTTTTGCCTGTGGAAAATGACCGCCCAGGACATTGGTATTGTTTACCCCCATTTCCATAGATTGTTTGAATAACCTCATAACCGACCCCATCTATGCTTTCTTGCACATCAAACCTAGTGAAGGCTGTTGCGGCTTCGGTTTGCCAACGAAAAGTGATGGCATTTGAGGCGTAATAAGCAGCAAAACTAATCAGCGTCAATGGCAGTAAGTAAGCAGGCTTTCCCGCACCCACCATGTTGGAATCTAGCGGAAAGGACAAGCCCACACCACTTGGGTCGGTTTCTTGGGCACCAATATCATATAAAAGGCTTCTGTTTTGCCCGGTTAGATCTTTTCCATTGAGCATTGAAGTATAGGCTGAAGAATTAACCGCATTGTCTTTTATGCTGGCTGGGGGTGTCAAAATGCCTTGGTTGCGTACACCAAATGAAAGTGTCTTGGCCGTAAACCCTTTGGAAGGAATGAGCACACCTGAACCAGCCGTTAATCCATTTGGTGCTTGGTACCAGTTGCCCTCGGCAGTGTAGGTTAGCCCCGTATTCGTGGAGGCATTGTAAATAGCCACGCCTTGTGCCATTTTAATCAGGTTGTTAGCAATTACTACTCCTTTGGGTTGGTAAGGATAGGAATTTCCCGCCGTGAAACCCAGCGCAATGCCTTGACCCCCTGCTGCATTCACAATGCTGTTAAAGGCAATGATGCAACTGTCTGCTGGAAAATGAAGGGCTTGTGAAGCCGATACAAGCGTGTCGCTGATGGGCACTTCGCCATTGTTGATTGTTATAGGGCATCGGGCGGTGTTGTTTGTACCCTTGTTGCCGTCAATTCCTTCAAAGTAATTGTTATACACTTGGTGGCCTTTTTCAAAAATGCGGATACCATATTGGAGGTTATCACCATTGTAGGCAGTGTCTTTGATAAAGAAATTACTATACACTTTACAATACCTACCTCTCCTTAGTGTAATTCCCCCCGCATTGTTTTTGAAGGTATTGTAGCGGTACGTGTTGCAATTGGATTTGTTGGAAATAACTTCTGGCTCCTGCTGAACGCCGTTTTCAAACAGGTTGTATTCTACCGTATTGTAGCCGTCTGTATTGCAGTTGGCACTTGCACCCAAGCGTATGTATTCGCCCCCATTACTTCCTTGATAAGCAATATGGTTAAAATAGTTAGAATCTATGAGGTGGTAAGTTGAGGTAGATTTTTGTGGGAAAGTGGCGTTGTCGTACCAAATAACCAACACGGGGCTACCATAATATTTGTTGATAAAAGTGCAATGGTCAATCCGGTTTCTCACGCCATAAATGCCAATCCATTCTGAATTTTTTGGCGAGGCTACAGTAGTATCGGCATTGTAATTATCGATGATGATATGGCTAATGCGGCAGTAGTTAGACCCCTGTAAGGTCGATTTGCCCATTTTAATGACCGCACTTCCAGCGGGGTTACCATTGGTAAACACAAAGCCCGTCATTACCATATTGGTTATTTGAAATTCAAACCGGGTATTGGTAGTGAACACCACTTTTTTAAAGGTTTGCGCCATCAATACAATGGGTGCTGCGTTTGCACTGCCTTTTGTGTTAACGAAACTAACCAGATCCCAACTGTAGCTGCCATTGGCCACTGTAATGGTATCGCCAGGAATGGCGGCTATCATTTTGCTAATGAGTGAGGCTTTGGTATTGACCACAATATTGCTGGCAAATGAACAGTGGAAGCAAAGCCCAAATGCAAGAACCCAAAAGAAATTGGTAAGGCGAGGATGAAATGAATGCATAAAAGAAATAGTTGGTGAAGCAATGGCAACAAGGGTTTACCCCCCTTGCAATGATAAGTGAACTTGTGCGCTTTAATAGGTATTGGTGCTACAATCTTGGGGTTATCCAAATGATAACATTGCCGGGTTTTGGTTTATTCTTTTGTCATCCACTCATTGCCTTTTCCTCGCCTTGTTCTATGGACATTTCCACAGCTTGCTTGTCGGTCTCCACAGACCTGACAGGTTTTATTATATAACCCCATCCACCCATCTCCTTTTCCTCGCCTGCTTCTATTGCCATTTCTACGTTTTGTTTGGCGGTTTCGAGTTTCCCCCAGACCTGACAGGTTTTTAAAACCTATCAGGTCTTATTATACAACCCCATCCACGCCATCGCATTTTCCTCGTCGTGTTCTATTGCCAATTCTCCTGCTTATTTTTCGGTCTCCACAGACCTGTCAGGTTTTTGAAACCTGTCAGGTCTTATTAAGTAATCCCATCCACGCCATCGCATTTTCCTCGTCTTGTTCTAGGGCCATTCCTCCTGCTTGTTTGGTGGTTTGAAGTAATTGCTCGCGTTGCGCATTGAGGTAAATTATTTGCGTTAGCCTCATTTTTAACGTCTGTTTAGTATCAAGCACTTATTTTTGTCCGCAAAGGCTCTGTAGCTATCCGAAGGTTCAAGTGTTACTTGAAAGATTGATGTAGGTAGAACGGAGCTTTTTTATTTATAACTATTCCCATCCGTTTCAAATTCTTTAGGAACAAACAGCCAATGTCTATAAGGCATTGTCCATCTATCTTCTAATTCAGAAGTACCTGTGCTAATACCAATATTAAACCTTGGTTTTATTCCTCTGATTTTTGAACAAATATGTTTATACAATTTTTCCTTAGCTATAGTACGTTTCCCTCTTCTTTTTTTACCTGATGGTTTTTCTTTGTGTTTATCATTTAGGCGATATGCCATGCAACCTAATACTAAATCTAAAAACTGCAAAGGCAAATGACTTTTTGAATTGACTTCTGCAATATCATCTTTTCTAATTTTTAGTTTCGACAATTGAAAATCCCTAGTGCTTTCGAGACCTTTGATGTATTCTTTAAATTGATGTCTTCGTGCTATTTGATCAGGAAGTTCATCAAAGTAGGCTCTTATATAAACTGGTCTATTTCCATTATTTGCATGTTTAAGACCAAATGCATGTTTAAAAAATTGGTAGTAGAGTAAAAAGTATTCATTATCTATATGATGTGACAGTAAATTAGTTGCAATGTTAGCATTTTGGGTAAACATAATCCTCACTTTTATTTTACCTGATGCTACTATTTGAAAGAAAACATCCATTAGTTGCAAATATTTTTCTAAGTGAAACTCATTTACCTTTTGCCATTTAATTTCATCAGTTAACCCTAACTGATTTACTACAGCTTCTAGTTTAGCTAAAACTTCTTTTTGATGAGTAGATTCAATTAACACCCCTCCATAAAAATTTGAATAATACTTTCCCTTTTTAACGGATTCGTCGCACCAAATGATTAGCTCTTTAGTCATATTGTTTTAAAACTTTTTATTTTTATTTCTTTCTCATCCACCCCATTGCCTTTTCCTCGCCTTTTTCTACGGCTTGTTTAGCGGGGTGTTCTAAATTTATCCATCGGTATCTGAAGTAAATACAACTTCTTTCAACCTATTCACAATAATTTGCCAATTAGTATTTAAGTTAACGGTACAGATTCTGATAGCATGCCTATTATGTTGGTATTCCAAATCTAAATCTTGGTTAACAGTGGGATACAATAAAATCCCAATAGCCTCCTTGGTTCTGAAATCGGTCGTGATTTGATTATCTAAATAACTGTAAATCTGGAATAGATGTGCCGAATGGATTTTTTCTGAATCAAAATTCTTAGCAAATGCTTCTTTATAGTATTTCGTGTCTATGATTATTTTCTGATTCTTGTTTTCAAGGGTAATGTCTGTTTGCATTTGCGGCAAGTACTTTTTGTGCGCACTTTTTTTAGCTATTAATTTCCAGTAAATCGTTTCCCTTCTCACGTTAAAAACATTGCCCATTTCTATTTTGTAGAAGTTTCTTACAAAAGCCTCAAAAAGCTTGTTCATCCTTTTTTCATCTTGAAAAAATTCCATGAATTGATATTTTCCGGTGATTGTATTTAGCAGGCTGCATTGGAAAATTAGTTCACATACATTGATGAGAAATTGATAAAACTTTTGGCTTCTTGAAAATTTTAATTGCCCAAAAGTTTTTTCAGTAACAACAATAGATTGAATGCCATCCAGCATTCTAATTATTTTGACACATTCCGATTTTAATCCCCTATCAAGATTATCTGTTTTACATAAATTTATCAAAGTGCTTAGGATGATGCTATTCAAAAGGATATCACTTGATAATTCATCAAATTCGCAATGGGCTTTTTTTCGCAGTAATAAGTGTTGTTTGGCAGTTTGGGAAATATCCAATTTGCCTTTTATACCGTTCACAACTCCCTCGATTGCCAAATAGTTTTTTGCTACCCCTTTTTTGAGTAGCCTTTTGCATCCATTAATCAACACTTTAGCCAATAAGTCCAATAAATTAGTGGTTGCATCAAAAGATACAATCACTTGTCTCCTTTCCTCAAGCTTATCCCATGCATAGCATAGCAAAAAATAAATGTTTTCTATTGGTATCATCGATGATAGGCTAATATTTCCATTGTCTTTTCAATGCTTTTGCTGTCATCAAACCAAATCTCTTCTAGCAGCGGCTTTAGTTCGTATTCCAACAGTTCTTCCCACCATATTTTTTCGTCCATCCCTTCTTTGAAAGTACAGAAATAGCTATGGCCCAGCTGAAATCCTTCCCCCAAATTTGGGTCGCCTTTAATTTTTTCATTGGTGTTTAGGATAGATAAAACGACATGTTCCAGCATGCTGTTGGAAACCCCACAATCCAACATAAAATCCTTAAATACATCTCCAAAATCTGGTTGTATGGTCACGAAAGCAAACCTTCTCCTAAGGGCATAATCAACTAAGGCTAAAGATCTATCGGCGGTATTCATAGTTCCGATAATGTATAAATTTTCGGGAACAAAAAATTTATAGCTTTCCGACTTAGAATAAGTTAATGAAATGGCATAATTCGGCGTTCGTTTATCCTGTTCAATAAGCATCATCAGTTCGCCAAATATCTTGCTCAAATTGCCCCTATTGATTTCATCGATAATTAAGAAATATTTTTTCCTTGGGTTAGCGTTTGCTTTATTACAAAGCTGGACAAATACACCATCTTTTACCAAAAAGCCATGATTGTCTGGCCTGAAACCTTGAACAAAATCTTCGTAGCTGTACGACTGATGGAATTGAACCATTTCTATCAAGTCATCATTTGTTTCGCCCAGAATTTGATAGGCAATTTTTTTGGCCAGAAATGTTTTGCCTACTCCAGGCGCCCCTTGAAGAATTACATTCTTTTTTCTTAAGAGAAGTTGAACGATTTGCTTGAAAAGGTGTGTTTGGATAAACGGCTTGTCTTCGTCCTTATCAAAATCATACGGTACGGCATTTTTATTTTTACGGAACTCTTTTTTCAAATCCTCCTGTTCTATAAAATCAAAAATAGAAGGGGATATTTCCTTCCCTTTTTTGGTCAAAGCCCATTTTCCTGCTTCGCCTTTTTGAGGTGGAGCAATGAGCCCCATTTGCTTAAGGGACTCTCTTGCCCAATCAATATCATTAGCAATTTTCTTGTTTCCTGACTTTTTTCTTGTTTGAAGTAGTTCGTCTTCGCTAATCTTCAAACTCTTTATTACATATTCATGTGCTAGAGCTTTTGGGATTGGCGTTCCTGCTTCCTGCAAAGCCATCAATAAAGGCTTCCAAAAATCAGCACCTTTTCTTTTAGGCAAATCAGAATTTTCTTCCCCTAGTTCTTCTGCTTCTTCGTTCGAGTCAAGTTCAAACTCTTTCATGTTATATCCCTTTAATTCAGTTCATTAGATTTTTGTAACGAATACTTTCATTTTATTTAATTCAAACTGCCAAATAACTTTTTGGCTAAACTGGGTAAGCTTGTAATCAGCGTCTTTTAGAATGGTAGTAAGTATCATAAAACGAATGAAAGAAAATAGTTAGGAGCTAAAAGTAATTGGGTTTTGGTAAATGAGGGTAAATGGAGGGTGTATTGCGTGCTCTTTTGATTTATGACGGTAACAGGGCTGTTTATACCTTTAACAGCAATCTTGAAGACTGTTGTAACACAGATTGATAACCAAATAGCTCGTTTCAAGACATTTCCAGCGTAACTCAAGACATTTCCAGCGTAACTCAAGACATTTCCAGCCTCATTCAAGACATTTCCAGACAGTTACGCATGACATCCAGACTGTTACGCATGACATCCAGACTGTTGCGCATGACATCCAGTCTGTTACGCATGTCATCCAGACTGTTACGCATGACATCCAGTCCATTACACATGACATCCAGTCTATTACGCATGACATCCAGACTGTTGCGCATAACATCCAGACTGTTGCGCATGACATCCAGTCATATTTAGATGTAAAAATGAAGATTATTGGGCTTGTCAGGAGCTATTTAGCATGAGAAAGGAGTATTTCTAGAAACGGGGATAAAAGTGTTTTTTCTGTTTTGGATTGCATGACATGGATTGTTGAATTTTTCGTTGATTTTATTATTTTGATTGGGTACCTACTCACCCCCTCTAAAAAGTCACCCGACAGTTAGCTGGCAGTTGCTGGCAAGGAATTCGGCGGCAGAATTGCTTGCCGGCCCGCCGATTAACTCCCCTCGCTTCCCAAAGCGAGGGCAAAGCGAAATTCATTTATGCACCATAAACTTGTATTGACCTTATACAAAAAAAGCGGCGGCTTCTGCATTAGAAACCGCCGCTTTATTTTAAACAATCTAAACAGGTTGATTACTCTACCACCACATTGCTTTGGTAAACAAGTTTACTATTAACTGTAGATTGAAGCGTTACTTGGTACACGCCTTTGGACAATTGCTGACCCAATTTTACTGCGTGTGCAGCAGAGGTTTCGGCATGTTCTAGGTTTGATTCTAGCACTTTTTGTCCTAGGCTGTTGTAGATGATTACCACATACTTGCCAGTAGGGGCTTGATTGCCTAAACGAACATTAATCGCTTTTCCGACTAATGGATTAGGATAAATACTTAACGCTGTGGCAGCAATTGGTGTGCTAATAGTTGCTGTTTTGGCAACTGTTTTGAACACAATTGAGAACCTGTTGGCGTAAGTAGCTGGGTTTTTCGCATCAACTGTAAAGTTGATACTGTTTTCACCAGCGGTAAGTATCCTTGAGCTGTTATCTAAAGCATCTACTAAAATGGCATCTAAACCACTGTTTTTATAGTTAGTAGCATCAATGTTTAAGGCATAAGTGCTGCTAGTCATTTTATCCATGCTCAATGGTAATTGATCGTCTGCCTGTGCTGGTTGACGGGCTTCGATACTGAGCAATTTACCATTGTTTACGATGGAGAGGTTTTCACCACTGTTGATCATTTTCACCGCATCTTCTGAGCGAATGTCATTGCTGAACTGTTGGTCGAACACTACTGTTGCTGCATCCATTGTTCTCCACTCTGTACCGTCGGCTTTCATCAAATTGATGGCTAGTTTTTTACGACTTGCGCTATTTCCAAAGACGGCTGTTTTGGTAGAACTGATGGCTTTATCCGCTTCGGTGATGGTTAAACTTGGTGAAGTACTGCTGTTGTTTTCCACAAAGAATGCCTGACCAGATTGGATGTATCTGCGGGTGCCGATTGTACCATTACTGGTTACATCGCTTAGGGCATTGTACGATACATAAGCACCTGTGGAACCGAGTGTTGGATCTAAGTAGTAGTAATTAGGCGTTAGGTTAACAGCGCGATTATTATCCCAGATGTTTTTCCAATCTATAGGGGCTACGTAAGGATTACCAACAGAACTGAAACCAGTGGTTGAAGAACTATTTAATCCAAATGCTGCGCTATTATAAGTAGCACCTGACACCGCATTTGTAACACCACTAGTGCTGTACTCGACATTACCAGTAATTAAATTACCAGTTGCTCTTAGGTTAGTAGCGTTGTGCATTAACAACCAACCAGTAGTACCTACTGTAGAAATAGGGGTAGTGTACATGTTGAAGGTTCTATCCCCACGAATTAACAAACGGTAACCAGAGAATGGATTCAAATCTGTGGTTTTGGTGTTGGTAATGGCTGACCAAACACCACCTGTGTAAGTGTAAGCAGACTTAACACTATTTACTGTCTGATCTAAACCAGTAGTAGCATCAACGGCGTGGCTAGCGTTAGCTGCAGTAGTTCCTGTTATGAAAATACCATAACCATTGTTGGCATAACTACCGCCTTCTTGCCAGTTGTTGAAGATGCTTCCAGCATTGAACACACTAGGTGCAAAGTCGCGGTAGGTACGATATCCTTTAGGGATGAAGCGTTCCACCGTTACGTTACCACTGATAGCACCATTATTTCCGGCAGTACCTACAGGTGCAAGAACGGCTGTGTTAGCTATGCTGGTTGATTTTAAGGTTACATTACCATTGGTGGTAAAGGTTCCAGACCTAAGCGTTAAGGTACCAGTAACATATTGTTCGTGGCTACCACTTGCAACTGTTACTCCATTGGAATTATTGATGGTTAAGTTAACTACAGTACCAGTACCAGATACTGATTGAGCAGAAGAACCATTCAATACCAAGCTACCTGTACCTGTAATAGTACCTGAGTTAGTTAATGTTTCCGTAACGTTCAGTGTACTATTGTTAGTAATGATGGCACCAGAAGCAAGGGTTAGGGCTTTGACTGTTTGTGCCGCTGCTGATGAAGCAATCACTGGCTTATTAGTAGTGACATTAATAATCGCATCCCTAGAACTTACTGGAACACCGTTAGTCCAGTTAGTAAATGTTTCCCAATCGGTATTGGTAGCACCAGTCCAAGTTGTGGAAGCAATAGAGAATACTGCATTTGTATTTCCTACAATGAACAGATTGTCACCAGTGTTGGCAATTGGTGTACTAGCAGCACTGACGGTGTAAGCTGAACCATTGATTGTTGGTACACCTACGCTATACACATTGCCTACATAAGTGGTGGTATATCTACCTATTTCGCAAGCGGCAGCATGGTCGAAACCAGCGGCTCCGTTGCTGGTATTGAATTGTAACTTAACGGTGGAAGTTGTACCTACTTTATTACTTAACAATGACCATTGCAATTGAACCACTTTAGTAGCATCGGCTACAGTTCCAGTACTGATTGGGAAGGCTGTAACACCTGCAGTGATATCAGGATTTCCTGTAGTGGTAGTTAAGGTAACTGGAGCATAAGAAGTGGTAGTTCCAATTGGTAGCGTGAAAGCGGCTGAGCTTAAAGATGATTTCACTAATTTACCAGTAGCAGCAACAACTACATAGTTGCTGCTACTTGCACCGGACACAGTAGAAGCAGACGCTAGGGTTAAGTTGTTGCTACCAAGACTGATTTTACCAGCAGTTAAATTAAGATTACCACTTAACGTTACTGGATTATTTAGGGTTAGTACACCACCACCAGATTTGGTATTGTTAAGCGTAAGATTATTGAAACCAAGCGTACCACTTGCTGCACTGATTGTTTGGTCAGCAGCACCATTGAAATTGATGGTGTTTCCAGAAGCAGTCATACTGCCAGAACTAAATGTTGCTGAACGATTGAAGTTCCCTGCCACACTGATCGTACCGCTTGCAAGGGTAACATTACCTGTTCTTGAACCACTAATGGTTAGGTTGTTATAAGTGTTAGCAGAAACAGTTTGCGTACCAGTACCATTGAAATCGAAAGTAGAACCATTTAATACGGTTGAACCTGTAGTGTAAGTGGCAGTATGCGCATAAGCACCTGATACACCAACTGTACCAGCAGGTAAAGTAACACTGTTAGATGTTCTAGCACCGCTGATGGTTAAACCAGCATAATTAAATACTGGTATGCTTTGTGCCCCAGTACCATTGAAGGCAATAGTACCTTGATTGGCACTAGTGATAGCACCAGGGGTAAAGGTGTTAGACACATAAATTGTTCCGTTGGAGAAAGTAGTACCTGTTCCAGTTAAGCTTAGGTTGTAGAAACTAATAGAAGCAGGAATCACTTGATTGGTACCACCAAACACGAACGTACAGTTGTTAGGCGTGAAAGATGTACTAACAGAAGTAAGTGTACCATTTACGGTAATCGTACTCACTTCATTAGTAGTGCGACCAAAACTGATGCCTGCAGCAGTACCATTGTCCAAGCTGAGGTTGTTATAAGTACCTGGCACAATTCGATTATTGCCACCACTGGCGTAATTAACAGTACCAGACCATGATAGGTTAACAGGAATTCTGTAAGCATTTGAATTGTTATCCAATATTCTAAGGGTACCAGCACCAGTAGAACCAGTTAATGTACCTGCGATGACTATTGCATTGTTAAGTGCCAAAACACTATTTGTATTAAGCGTGAGCAATCCGTTAACCGTAATGCCAGCAGTAATACTATTTATACCACTGGTATTGCTATTGGTTAAGCCTCCATTGAAAGTACCTGCAACAATCGATTGACCACCAGTTGCGTTGTTGAATTCCACATTGAAAGCCCAAGTTTTACTAGCAGGAAGTGGTGTTGCACTAGTTGATTGTGTACGGAGAATACCAGCACCTGAAGTGGTTAAAGATGAACCTGCAAGCGCATTCGACTTCATATCTATCACTGCATTTGCAGCAATGTTTAAGGTAGTTGCACCAATTGCGCTGTTAACTGAAAGCGTACCAGATGTATTGGTATTTGCCAAACCGTAGAAAGTAGTAGCACCTGTGATACTTTGGGCGGTAGTACCATTAAAGGTTGTAGTACCAGTGGTTTGTGTGAACGTACCACTGTTTGCAAAATTTCCTGCAACATTAATAGCAGTGCTATTTGATGAAGTAACTGAACCATTAGCACCGATAGTGAAATTACTAGCGATGGTTGTAGAAAGCGAAGAGGTAGTATAAGCAAGTGAAATATTGGCAAATGTTGAATTGATGGTATTACCATTGATGGTGAAACTACCACCCACTTGCAATGATTTCCAAGTGTTGGTTACATTGTTGAACCTAATTTGGTTGGTTGCAACATTTGCACCTGTGTTCAACACCACTAGATTCTGAACATTATTGAACCCTACCGGTGTAATATATCCACTCTGAGCTGTGTTATTTAAAATTACATCACCGAAAGCTTGGGTAATATTAGTGCCGAATGAATTGGTAGCACCAGTCAAATACAAAGCAGAAGTAGTAGGCCATGAGGCAATTGGGAAAGTTGGGTTGTTATTGTCCGCTTCAAATACAGAGTAAGCTTTAGGACTTAACGAACCACTTGCTAGCAACGTAAAGTTGTTTGAGCCCATGCGGAGGTAGCCAAAGTTATTTACTGTACCAGTATCTGTTAACGCACCAGAATATACCATTAGGGCAGCATCTTGCGTGCTATCAGCTAAAGCAGTTAAAATAGAAGAACCAATATTAACCGTTGCACTTGAACCAACCGCAACTGCACCACCACTTTGCACTTTAGCACCATCTGCTATATTCAATGTTCCGTTGATTGTCATACCTCCATTTGCTTTCAAAATGGTGGTACTAGGTACATCTTGTGTTAAACCTGACAGTACTCTGAAAGCACCCCCTAGTGTGTAGGTACCTGCTCCAAATGTTATTTCACTACCAGCATTGGTAGCTGATTGTCCACCGATTGTAACACCACCAGCAGGATATCCAGCCCCACTTGTTGTATTCACTTTCCATTCATGGCCTACAGTGAATGCAGCACCAGTGTTGTAATAAATAGCACCACCACTTGAGTAGGTAGGATATTCTGCTCCGTTAATAGTTACAGGGTAATTAATGTTGAAGTTACCATTGATATAAGGTGCTTTTGTGAAGGTTAAAGTAGCACCAGTACCAGAAAGTGTAGGCGTATTGATGGTATCCATAGAACTACCATTGAAGGTAATGGTACTACCAGCCGCTACATAGAAAGCTGTACCTGAATGTTTGAAATAACCATTGTTGGTAATGGTGGTGGTACCACTCCAACTCATTGAAGAAGTTGCAGTGATGCTATCGCCACTATTATTGGTTAATGTGTAGTTAGTGAAAGTAGGTGCGCCAGTTATAGTAACCAACCTATTATTAGTGAACGAACCACCACTGAATGTAATTCCTTGACTTAAACTATAGGTACCATTATTGGTAATGGCTACATTAGTATAGTTCGCAGAATTACCAATGCTTAAAGTACCATTGTTTACTAATGTAGGACTATTTGAGCTGTTGAAAGTCCATCCAACATTTGAAGTAGTTAAGGATGCGCCACTATTGATCGTGATATTTTGCAGACCACTAACGCTGGAAGAGACAGTGACAATATTCCTGATAGTTGCGGTGATAGTTCCAGTAGGTTGTGAACCACCTAACCAAATAGAGGTATTAGGCAAAGATGCATTTGCTGCTACGCCATTGTTCCATGAACCATCATAACGTGTAACATAACCCGCTAGCAACGTCCCGCTAAAGGACGCAGATCCCACCACTACAGTACCAGTAGAAGCCGTAGCGCTAACCAATACTTTCAAACTTGTAGGTACATCTGTGGCATCTACTATTGTCGCAGCTTGTCCGCCTACGGTAACTGTAGAAGTAGCTTGAAAGTTGGTACCAGTAATGGTAAGTGTATCACGAGTGTAGAAGTTATTTAGAGCCACACTTGGGATACAAGAACTAACTGATGTAATGGTAGCAGGAGGGAAAACGCCTACTACATAGAATACATTTGAAGTAGATAATGTAGTGGCTGCTGCAACACTAGAAACACTTGGTATGCCTCCAATAGATGCATAACTACCTGTTTTGGTAGTACTTGATGCAATTACTGTGTTACTGCCCAATGAAAGAGGTGTAACATCAAGCGATACAGCGTTGGCAACAGAAGATTTTACGTTCCAATACTCTGCATTACTTATAGAAGTAACTGTAGTTCCGTTAGCAGAACCACCTGTAGCTCCTTTGTTTGCAGTAACAGTAATAGTAGATGCACTTCCAACGGTGTTGATTGTTACAGGCAAATAACCACTAGAAGCCGTATTACCAATTGGGAAGTCATACCCTGTACCAGCAGCAGCTACTGCACGAGCTAAAGTACCATCAATATATGCGGAAGAACTTCCTGTAACGGATGCAGCAGTTGTATTTAAATGAGTAATAAAATTGGATGATGTAGTAACTACCCTACCAGCAGTTAGTGTAAGTGTACCAGCAGCGGCAACTGTAACTGGTTGATCCAACGTTACCGTTGCGCTTGAAAGACTACCTGTTTTGTTGATGGTAAGATTATTAAATTTAACCGTATCCACACCAGAGATGGTGGCTGCGGAAGATCCTGTGAAAGAAACAGTTGTATTAGTATTGGTGAATCCACCATTAACAGTAAAGTCGCCTCCGATTTCCAAAATGGATCCTGTACCATAAGCCACAAGGGTATCGCCGCTTCCAATTGTTACATCGCCAGTAACAGTTGTTGTGGTATTAGCACTGTTGTAAGAAAAACCAAGCATAGAATGTGCTGGTGTAATGGTTGAACCATTGAAACTGTAAGCACCACCTACCTGAAGGCTATTCCAAGTTTTCGCGGTGTTGTTTTGGTAGCGTATGGCATACCCACTGTTCAAAGGGCCACTATTCAATATCACCATTTTATTCACGCTATTGAAACCCATAAAAGTGATTGTTCCAGTCTGCGCAGTATTGTTGATAATTACATTACCAAATGTTTGGGTAGTATCTCCAGAACCTGGTCCTCCCAATAAGCCTGTATAATATAGCGTTGAGTTGGATGGCCAAACACGTGCTGTAGTTGTGATGCCATTTGTAATGGAAGGAATAATCGGTGCAGGGTTAGCTGCTTCGTAAACCGCATAATCAAATATGTTTATTTTTCCAGTATTTCCACCACTTGACAATCTATTGATGTTACCATTTAATTTCAAATACCCATAAACATTCACATTGCCCTGTGTGCCGATGTTGCTCGTTCCGCTAGTTACGTTCAAAGTAGCATGGGTGCCATAAATAGCAGTAGTATTTAACTGAGATGTTCCAATATTAACGATACCAGAATCTTGTAAAATAGCAACTGTTAGCGTATTGCCATTCGCAATGGTTGCCGTGTAACCTGTTCTTACCACAAAGCTGTTCGTGTTAACTCTTCCTGTACCAAAGTTCACATTGGTACCAGAAACTATCGTACCTGTTTGGGCAAAACCAATTTGAACGTTAGCTGGAACACCCGCACCGGAACTGATTCCCGCTATCCATTCACTTCCTGGTGTATAGGCGGTTGCACCTGTGTTATAAAGTAAGGAAGCATTGTTTCCGTAAGTTATACCATTGCCTGTAACAGACCCTCCTGCGTTTATTTGAAAGATTGAACTATCAATAACAGTTCCTGCATTGGCAAATGCACCACCAATTATCAAACTGCTTGAAGAACTTCCCCTGTGTACCCGGACAATACCATTATTCGTAGAAGTACCGTTTGCAGTGAAGTAGCTGTAGAAATTGCCAACAGGTGAACTTATTTTAAGGATACCGTCATTAACAAATGAACCCGTAACAACTAATTGCGATGCTGCTGTTGCACTACCAATCCAAAGAGAATCACCAGAATTGATAGTCAAACTACCCATTGCCGTTGCACTAAGGTTAGCGTTTAAGGTTACTTGGGTATTGATAATTACATTAGAACCTGTTGTTGGAGTTGCGTTCCTGTTCCAAGTAGAAGCAGTTGACCAAGAGCCATCAATGATTGAAACGAAAGCATTATTGAAGGTACCATTAAAGGTGGCAGTTCCACCAGCAGTGCTTACGGTTACAACGCCAGTTGCGGCGTTAGATGGAACAGTTAAAACGATGGTAGTTCCATCATTTGAAGTTGGAGTAACAGATTGGCCACCAACAGTTACTGATGTAGGGTTGCTTAGGTCAGATCCTGTGATGGTTAAAGTAGCACCCGCATAGAAAGTAGTTCCTCCAGGGTTGCTTGAACTAATGTTGGTAATGGTAGGAGCCGGTGTGTTAGTTTTGGCTACGGCTATGAAAACATCTGTGTTGGCAGTTGTGGATACCGCACCAGCAACGCTTGTAGTGGTAGGCGTACCACCAAGAGAAGCATAAGTGCCTGAAGCGGTTGTACTACTTGCCAATACATCAAAAATACCTAGTGAAGCAGGAGCAAATGACATGTTAAGCGTGTTAGCTAATACTGATTTAACTACCCAATATTCGTTAGTGCTAACAGATGAAATGGTTGTACCATCTGCTGAACCAAGATTTGTTTTAACAGCAGTTACACTAATAGTATCAGTTGTAGAGGCACTAGTAAGGGTATCTACAAAGTAGTTGTTTGCAGCAGAAACATAGTTTCCAACAGGGAAAATGTAGTTAACGCTAGCAGCGCGTACATATCTTCTCAATGGTCCATCTACATAAGCTGTAGCACTACCGCCAGATAAAGCAGAAGGGATGGTATCCGCCAAGGTTAATGAGTTAGAAGCAGTTGTAACAACCCTACCACTGGTTAAAGTCAATGTACCTGTAGATACTGTTCCTACCGTTACTCTAGCATTTAAGGTTAAAGCATTTGCGGTTCCTGTTTTGTTGATGGTTAAACTACCAAAAGTTGCCGGATTGGTAATGGTCTGCGCCGCAGAACCGCTAAATATTACCGTAGAACCTGTTGTGGTTACAGCACCCGAACCAGTGGGTGCTGTATAATTACCTTGGATGGTATATGTGCCACCATTGGTAAATACTCTAGTACCTGTAGTTCCACCAGAAATATCAAGGTTGTTATAAGTACCTACCATGATATTTTGGTTTTGGGTAGTACCATTATATTGTATAGTACCGCCCCAGGTTTGACCTGTAGGTAATGGTGTAGTAGAAGATTGAGTTTGTATTGTACCAGTAACGCTTTGTGCGAAACCTACAGCGGCAGTTAACGAGTTAGTACCATTATTTAAAGTACCTGCAACTGTAAGTGTATTACCCATTAACAATCTATTAGTTAAGGTAACTGTTGCACCACTGTTGATAGTAATTGGATAACGTACGGTATCAGCGCTACTACAATTAATAGAAGTTGCACTAGACAAAAGCGTAATAGTATTTGCAGTCAAAGTACTTGGCGTACCAGAATGGCTATCTACAAAACCATTGGCTACTGTGATTCCAGACCCAAGGGCTAAAGTGTAGCCACCAGTAGTAGCTTTGGTTGTACCTGAACCAGTTGCACTTGCAGATAATGTGATAACTGGTGAGAAAGTAAGGTTAGTAGCATTACTAGCAATTGTTGTACTCAACGTTAATGCACGTTGGAAAGTAATGGCTGTTCCGCCCGAACCAGAGAATGTACCAGTGAAGGTTACATTGTTACCACTGATGCCAGATATTAAAGCACCTGCAGTGAAACCAGCAGAACCGCCAGAAACGGAATTGACCACCATTCCTAAACCTAGACCAGTTACACTTGATAACGTCAAGGTGGGGTTTGTTCCAGATGCATAAGAACTGATGGTAAAAGTGGTTGCGTTATTAACTGTTGAAAGGACAGTAACTGTTCCACCTTGGGCAGTACCATTGATGGAGGTTAAAGCTGCACCAGCGCCAGGTAATGTGGTTGCATTTGTGGGCGACCATAACACTACTGCATTATTGAGGCTACTTACTGTACTAGTGGATGATGTTTGTCCTGAAGAAAATGCCGAAACAGTGGCTCCACCAGGTATAAAGCCAGCAGTATCACTTATGGTTAATCCAGTCATTACAGCAGCAATGGAACTTGGAAGATTATTGAGATAAGTGGAGCCACTTGTTACTGTTCCATAAACCCCAGAAATCGCACCTCTATTGCCAGAGATTGTTAAGCTTGGATAAGCGTAACTAGGTACAGTTTGTGAAGAAACCACTACCCCACCACCTGAAGGTGCAGAGAAATTGATAATGGCTGAACTATTACCCGCTTGTAAGCTGGTTGTAGAACCAGGGTTGAATGTTGCCCCGATATTGATGGTAGAACCTGTACCACCACTAAATAATGGTGCAGTTACACCACTAAATGTGAGATTGTAAAAAGTTAACCCAAAAGGCAAAGTAGCTGTAGCTCCTGCTGATATAGTTGTTTTATTAAAGGCAATAGCTCCAGTACCTGACCATTTTAATTGACCAGAAATATTAATTGTACCAGTGCCTATGCCATTACCTTGGTCGATATTTCTAGCGATTAGAGTACTATAGTCTAAATCGATATTGTTATAAGTACCAGGAGGTAAAGTCTGAGATGCAGAACTGTTGGTAAGCATAACCCACCCTGTCCATGTTCTGCCTGTTGGTAAAGCAGGGGTAGCTGTACTAGATGTTTTGATAGCACCAGTACCTGTATTAGTAAATGATGCACCTACTGAAATGGTATTGCTTCCCAAATCTAAAGTATCACCTGATCCAATGTTCAAAGTTGAACCAGATGCAAAAGTCAATAAACCTGTTGCAGTTACTTTATTGGTAGTACCGTTTATGCTGAAGTTTCCTAAGGTTAAGGCAGGAATAGTTTTACTATTTCCTGTCATTACCAATTGTCCAGCACTTGCGGTTGCAATAGTTCCTGAACCCACTGCAACATTTCCAGCTACTGTTATTGTTGAGGTTGAATAATCTAAAATACCTAATGTTAAAGTCAGGTCTTGATTAACAGTTGTGTTTGCACCAAGCGTAATAGTTGCAGAACCAGAAGATTTGGCTACTAATAGATAGTCAAAAGTGGTAGCACTATTTATGGTAGAATTGCTTGAACCATTAAAGAATACGGCACGACCATTTGGTGTGAAAGTGCCAGTTCTTGTCCAGTTGCCACCTACATATAGGTCGCCGCCAGCAATATTGCCTAATGATAAATTACCATTAAGCACCACATTGCCACCCACGGTTAATGCACCTGTACTTGCAGGTGTACCAAAGTCCATATATAAAGATGACCCAGCATCTACTGTAAGATTACCCGCTACACCTAATGCAGGCAAACTTGCGCCGTTAGGCATATTTACTGTAGTGTTATTGCTAACTTGTACATTTTGTGGATAACCAACAGTAGTACCTATGGTACCTGATGAAGCTGTCCACTCAATGCTTCTGCCATAAGTAGTACCCGTATTGTATTGAAGTGTAGCTGTAGCCGAGTATGCTGGTGCTGTGGTGTTTACATATCCACCAGCATTTATTCTAAGTGTACCATTAATGATTGCTCCAGAGAAGTTTACACCTCCGCCAATTGTTACGCTTGCGAAATTGGTAATACCAGAATAGGTGGGTGTACCTCCTACAAAGTTGATAGTACCAGTTCCGTGATTAAAGGTTCCCGTGCTGGTTAAAGTACCACTAGTACCTATAGAAACTGTACCACCGGCTGTCATAGTTAAGGTACCTGCGTTAGTAAATGTGTTGGTGGTTGTTAATGATGCCCCAGATGTGGTAGTAACTGTACCATTGTTGGTCAAGGTTGTACTAACGGTAAGTACGCCAGATGCACCTACACTGATAGATTTTGAAGACTGAACGGTTACCGTAGCTGGTGAGCTAGCCACTGTGGCATTAACGGTAATGTCATTATTTATGGTGACAATACTACTTGCGGTCGGCAACGAATTGCTTAACCAAGTAGAAGCTGTGTTCCAATCGGTATTTGCATTGGTAACATACCCTAAAACAGTGAAAGTAGTTGTTAGATCTGTACCACTTTGGCTGATTTGCAATGTTCCTGAAGAAACAGTCGTAGGTACTGCAAATACAATGGCTGTATTACTTGTAGATGATGGTGTTACTGATACACCACCAATAGTAAGTGTTACAGGGGAGGCCGTAAATCCAAAACCATTGATGGTAATAGTTTGACCGTAATAACCACTGGCATTGGCTTGACCACTAATGCCTGAGATTGCAGTTGGTACAACCGTACCCAAAGAAAACTGCGGCAATGTACCTACGGAATAGTATTGTGTTGTAGGTGTACTCAAGCTAGTTGTTGAAGTAACTGTTCCTCCACTTCCTCCTGTACCGCCTTTAGTGGTATATGTACCTCCATCACCATAAGCAACAACTGAACTACTATTTACAGAGCCACTTGTTAGTGCGACTGAAGCTACACTAGATAAGGCAGACGAGGAAGTTACTTGCCAGTACTCGCTACTCACTGCACTTAATGTACCATCTATAGTACCCCCTGCACTATTGCCAGAGGCAAAGGCCTCTACGGTTGTAGAGATGGAGGCACCACCAGTGTTAGGAGTGGTTAATGCAAGACGATATAAGGTACCAGATTTACCTACTGGGTAAGTGTAGGTACCGCTAGCAGTATTAAAAGTCCATTTCAAAGGACCATTGATATGCGCAGTATTACTACCCGTACTAGCTGAACCTGCTATTGTACCTGATAGCGTAAGTATATTAGTAGCGGTTGTTGTAATGATACCACTGTTCAAGGTTAAAGTACTAGATACATTAACTGGCGTAGCCAATGTAACGCCAGCAGTACCAGTTGTACTCATGGTGAAGTATGTAATACAGTTAGTAGTACTTGAACCGTTGAATGTACCAGATACTGTTTGTGTTGTGGAATTAGACGTACCATTAAATACTACGGCTCTGGTATTATGGGTAAATGTTCCATTATTGGTGAAACTACCTCTAATATATAAATCTCCACCTAAGGCACTACTTAAAGAAAGGCTATTACCTGTAGATGCATTGCTAATCGTTAAGTCACCTAAGAGTTGGCGGAACTGGGAGGCACTACCAAAGCTTAAACCAGAATTATTAACCCCCGTTGCACCTATGGTTACATTTTGTGGAACACCAACACCAGAAGTAGCATTGGCTACCCACTCGGAACCAACTCCGTAAGTAGTTCCAGTATTATATACTAAGGTTGAAGAACTACCATAAGTTGGTGATTGGTTGAAGAATCCACCGGTATTAAGTTGGGCAGTACCATTTAGTGTGAGGGTAGAACTATTAAGTGTTACTCCTGCGGCTGTTTGGAAAACACCAGAAACGGTTCTGTTCGCGCTGTTAAGCGTTAATCCTCCTTGTAATATATTAACGTTTGTAGGTCCATTTGATGTAGGCCAAAATACATCCGCATTGGCTACGCCATAAGATGATGTGTTATTGAAAACTAATGTTCCGTTTGTATAGGACCATGCGCCTGCACCTGAAGTTTGAACCCAACCACCAGCATTTAGCTGGAATGTTCCTGAAACGGACATACCTCCTGGTGTATTAATAGTAACCCCAGTTTGTACGGTTGTGTTTGCTGCGATACTTGCAGCACCTGAAATAGTTGGAGTAGTACTAAACAAAACATTAGTACCAGAACCAGAGGTAGAAAGACCGGCAAAAGTCAAAGTACCAAATGTTCCAGAAACTGTTTGAGTTGTAGCTCCGTTGAATACTAAATTAATTCCCCTTGTTGCTGCATTAAACAGGTTGATACTACTACTAGCACCACCGCCAGTAATGTTACCACCTACGTTGAGGGTATGTTGAACAGTATTTGAAAGAGTGGAGGCACTAATTACCCCAGATGATCCTAAAGTAATTGAACCCGTTACAGACAATGTAGTTGGGGTGATACAATTGGCAAAGTTGAGTGTCCCGTTCACAGTCAGTGCATCAACTTGTATGCCAGTACCTGATTGAGCAGTTGCACTACCTGTTGCTGTAATGCCAGGAGTAGCTGATACATATTGCCAAGTAACACCCCCTGTACCATCAATTACAGCCCCCGTAGTATGTGTAGGTCCAGCCCCAGCCACAGTCGTTCCAGTAGTAGTGGAATAATACACTTTACTAGCATTTGTTCTTACAGTTCCTGTTGCTGTTATACTCTGGCCACCCGCCCATGCCGTTTGTCCACTTGGTGCAGCAAATGTGTAGGCAGGTGCTGTTGTAAAGCCATTGCCTACATTGGTAAGCCCGAATGTGGAAACTCCACCGTTTGATAATGCTACGACCGAAGCAGTTGCATTTGTGCCAGAGTTTTGAGATGTAAAAGTTATTGCTGGATTTGTAGAATAGCCTCCACCAGCAGCTGTTAGAGTTGGTGCTGCAGCAAAGGATTGCGATACCGTATATGTAAAAGTGCTGTTGATGGTTAATGTGCCAATTTTGCCATTGTTTGTACCAGTAGTTGGCAACAATTCAAATCCTGAATTACAAGAACCGTTTATAACAACAGCTACACGGTCACTTGCATTTGCTGGAAGGGTTGCAGCACCATAATTAGGAGAAGCATATAAAATTGCATTTTGGTTAGATCTAGTTACAGTACCACCATTTAATACTGTTACATTGTTGGTTGTGTTATTAAAACACCCCTGTGTCAATGTCAGTTTATTTACAGTCAAAGGAAAAGCACTAGTGAATACATAGCCTGAATTGATATTGATTTCCAATTCATTGATGGTAGTATTTGCTTTGAATATTCTGCCAGTGGTTTGTAAGTAGGAAGCACCAACAGAAGTCAACGTCACTTTTGAACCAGATGCACTGGCATCGATAGCACCTGCACTGGCAGAATTAGAGAAAATAGACGTAGCATTTGCACCTAATGTTAAAACAACGTTAGGAGCTAAAATTAGCTGCTGGTTAGTAGTAAAACTACCAAGATTCATTCTACTTGCATTCAGGCTATTCCCGAGTGTTATGTTGCCATTCGAAACTTGAAGATTCCCGACCGTTATCGTAGTAGGGTTGAAAAAAGCGGTTAACGGAGTGGTAGTATTAAAAGTCCAATAAGAATTAGTATTACCCGTAAAATAATTGGTGGTTGAGTTGCCGACTAAACTAAACGCCCCCCCCGTACCAAAAGTGAACCCTTGCCCATTTGAACCAGCATTTTCAGTTATTCTTGGGTTGGTTCCTGTCATCGTTAACCCTGTTGAGATTACAACATTGTTCACAAACGTAACCTGACTGCTATTGATAGTCATGTAGGCAACGGAATCCGTAAAAGCACCTGCAAAAGTGACGTTACTGCTGTTAAAAGAAATCCCTTTTGATGTCAAACGAACAGTGGCGGTTAACGTAACAGTAGGTGTTCCACTATTTGCATCAAAAACAACCGAGTCTGTAATTGCTGGTGTACAAGAACAAGAACCACCACCTGATGTAGTACTAAACTTTCCACTTGCCCAGTTTCCAGAACCTCCTATCCAATAATAAGTTGTTTGGGCAGAACCTGAAACGGCAAATAACATAGCAACTAATAAAATAGCAAATGAACACATCATGGCAGACGCATTCTTGTTTCTTGATGGAAACATCTTTTTCATAAAGCAAGCATTAAAAGTTTGTAGAAAATTTATTGGGTTTGAACGGGCAATCGTTCCTAATGGCGGAGAGGTAGTTCTACCTTGAGGCATAGCAAATCGTTTAAAAAAAGGCAATAATCAGGATGTAAAAATCAGCCTCTCCCTTTGTTCTTACTAGTTCAATTGTTGCAAATGCTTGACTTGGGCAGTATTTCGTTGGTTTTACTATTTTTTAGATTAAACCTATTGTGGTTTGCACCAGCTAATGTACCCCATACCTTTTTGTGTTGATTAGAATACTGTGGGCGCTATTAATCTACCAATGTTCGATTGCTTATCGCATTAACCTTATGCAATACTGCTCAAGCATACCGAAAAAGGGCTAGTACTGTTGTTCTATTGTTGCAGCAACTGGCACAAAATGATATGAGGATGGGCTTTTGTGATGATTCAAAAGGGTACTTAAAGTTTTCAGTAGTTATCTAATAAAAACCCGTAAAGACCTTAAGACATGGCATGCCTAGTCTCTACAATTACAATGGTTTATTTTCTTGATGAGATGAAATGGTATTATAGTAATCCTATAACCTTGAACCCATAGCCATATTCCACAGAAAAATTGGATTGGTTAGATAGTATATTTTGAGCAAATTAAATAGAGGTATCAGGAATACCTAGCAGTTAAACTTTTAAGAAGTTCAAGTACGTTTTTTTTCTCCTACTGTTGCCGCTGATTCTTGTTGATGCACTGCTATTTTTGGGCAGGTATCCAATATTAAATGCTTGGTGGGCTAGTTGAACAGCCCTTGTTGCATCATAAAGTGCGCTTACATCAACCAAGTAATAATGAGCGGCAGAATTTTTCTGATAAGCGGCAGGTTAAAGAGAACCAGCGTCCAATTTTTATGGTCGGGGGTCACTAAAAAGCGCGTTGGGGTCTGCCCCCCGAGCTCAATCAAGTGACCCCCGACCATTTTTGGGTGAACCCATAGCATTTCTTTCTAACGCACAACCATTTCCGAGTGTCCCTTTTGTCAGTTCATGTGCTGTTTATGACAAAATGTCTATTCCAAATATTGCACTACGAAGATGTTGGGGCTGTCTTTTTTAGGTTGATGCTGTTGTATAATTACCCATAGTTGCCGACTTTAATGTCCGAGGACATTGAAATAAATCAGAAGGAGGCATTATAGTTCCATTAATATCTGCTTATTCTTTTTAGCTGCTTGGTATTCAGCATTAAAAGATGCACGCATTGATGCCCCAAAAGTGATGCTTGGTCCATTTCTCACCACAAATCCATCGTAAACTATTTGACCATTGAAAGGTAAAATAACCATTTCAACAATGGTTGGTGTGTCCACAATCAGTTCGGTCAATGGGGTTCCGAGCGATTTGATGGCATAGAACTGTTCGTTGCTTTTTGCTTGGACAATGGTATGTTTGGACAAATGTCTATACACAATAAATTGATCCTGTATCTTTTTCCTATAACCTTCTAGCATATCTAGTTCATCATCTGTTAACCTTCCAGCGGTTGACGTAATATAATCATACAAGAATGAAGGATTTTGTAGAAACTTATTCCTGCTTTCATACTTGAGGTTGGTAGTATTGTTTACAAATTCGCTAAAACTATAAGATAGTGGAATGAGCTTGGTTCTTTGCGCCACATAATAGAATAGCTCCAGCGTAGTATTCAAATAAAGGTTGTATTCAGACTGGGTTAATGTCATCATCTCACTAAAAATTTGTCCGCAAATAAACAGGGTATCCTATTGATGTGCAAAACATTTTAGTAGAATATTGTCATTTGAGGGTGAAAAAAGGTTTGGATTTATGAGCGATTAGACTACTTCAATCTTATTTGGATGGGTTGCAGCTAGTTGTTGCTTGTGTTTTTTTGATTTTACCCAAGATATCAGGGTATGCTTTTATTATAACGTAAGTTATCGTTTAGTCAGCATAAAGAAATGCGAACATTTTTAAGGAAGTCAATCCAGGCTTTTATTTCAATTTGAGAATAAACACCTGAATACCACCTGTGTATGATTTGCCGTGGGCGAAAAAGCAATAATTCTACTGCGTACCATTTGCCGTAGGCGCAATACTCCTTGATTGCTTTTACAAACAACTTTTGATCCATGCTTCTGCTGCCTTTTGTGAATTTTCTAGAGCTGATTGTATTTGCCAATGGCTTTTATCCCGCTCTCCAATTCTATTGCTAATCCCTCTTATTTGTAGGTAGGGAATGTGTAGCAAGTTGCCTACATAGTGTAGGGCCGCCCCTTCCATGCTTTCCAACATGGGATTATAAAGTGATTGATACTGTGCTATTCGCTTGGGATTGGTGGTGATTTCATTCACTGTGATGGCGGATACGATGGGCAAAGTGGGTGGATTGCTTGTTGCTAAGTAGTTATTTACCAACCATTCTGCTTGGTAAGGAGGGGTGTTGCCATCGGCAAACCCGAGTGAAAAGAGCGTATGCCACTGGTTATTTTCCCAAACCCCTTCATCTGCGCATTTGTCTTGTCCTACTATAGCCACTGATCCTAGCAATAATTCCTCACTAAAACAACCTGCAATGCCTACTTGCAATAAGAAATCGGGCTGATGTTCCAAAGCAATGCGGGTGAGAGCAACCGCAGTGGCCAAAAGCCCCACACCTGTAATGTGGAAACTAATTTGGGAATTCGACTGAAAAGTAGCTTTCAAATACTCCATTTCAAAAGCAGTGGCGGCAACAATGGCTATTCGCATGTTGCAAAAAGAAGGATTATTTCCCATTGTAGAGACGCATTGCCGTGCGTCTCTACAATTATTTGAGGGTACGGAATATTGATTCAATTAGTTTTTTCCCAATTCTACATTTGTCCATACCATAATTTCATCACTAACGCCTGTAACTAATTGTGTGCCTCCCAGCCCATAATCGCTGCGCTTTAGTTTGCCTCTTACTGTAAATCCTGCGGTATTTTTCTTGGTCATGGTAACTGCCCATCCATTTAAGGTGGCGTAAAACTCAACGGCTTGGGTCACGCCATGCAGGGTTAAGTCGCCCCTGAGTAGGTACATTTTGCCTCTAAGATGTTTAAAGGAGGTGCTTTTGAAAACTAGCGTGGGATATTTTGCGGCTTCAAACCAATTTAATCCTTTCAAATCCTCATCTCGATAGGCCACTTCGGTGTTGATGGAATTGACTTTAGCGGTCATGTCAATCTGTGCATCGGAAAAGTCGGGCTTTTCCGATTTCATTTGGATGCTGAATGATTGAAACCGACCATCCACATGCGATATACCAAAATGGGTAGCACTGAAGTTGAGTTGGGAGTGCATGTTATCCGGTGTCCACAAGGTTTCACTTATACTGAAAGAACTGAGCAGGCTTACTGCAATAAAGGATAGGATGATTTTTTTCATGGTTATTTTAGTCTATTAGGTGTAAAACGGGTACTTTATAGGGAGTATAATCGATGTATCCAACTGCATCTGCCGAATAAAACAGGTCGGTTTTTAGGTTTTGGGATAATTCCTGACCTTGTTCCAATCTTTCTACTAAATCTGGATTGTTGATAAATGGCCTTCCGAAGCCCACCAAATCGCATAATTCACTTTCCAAATCGGCCTCTGCGCTGTCTTTATCGTACCCACCACAAATGATTAAGGTGTTTTTAAAATTGGTACGAATCAATTCTTTCATTTCAATAGGTACAGTGGGGGCGCCCATGGCTGAATGATCCACTAGGTGGATGTAGGCAATGTCTAGTTTGTTGAGTTCTTTGGAAAGGAAATCGTAGGTAGCATCAATTTCTGGATAATTAGGCATATCTCCTGCAACACCATAAGGCGATAAACGGATACCCACTTTGTCTTTTCCAATAGCTGCTGCTACTGCTGCTGTTACTTCCAAAACAAACCGACACCGATTTTCTAGGTTGCCGTCGTATTGATCTGTACGCACATTTGTTGCGGGGGATAAAAACTCTTCTAGCAAATACCCATTAGCACCATGAAGCTCCACCCCGTCAAAACCTGCTTTGATGGCGTTATTAGCCGCTTTTACATATTCGGCTTGGGTGCTAGTAATATCTTCTGTGGTCATGGCTTTGGGCATGGGGTAGTCCTGCATTTTATGGGCATCTGTCCACATTTGCCCAGTAGCTTTAATAGCCGATGGGGCAATGATGTGCGTACCCTTACCCATGTTAAGTATGTGGCTAATCCTGCCGGTGTGCATCAACTGGAGAACTATTTTTCCCCCTTTTTTATGCACCGCATTAGTTACTTTTTTCCAGCCTTCTACTTGCGCTTCAGTAAAAATGCCTGGAATGCGTGCATATCCCAATCCATTGGGTGATGGCGAGGTACCCTCGGTTATGATTAATCCAGCACTGGCTCTTTGTTGGTAATAGGTTGCCATTAAATCATTGGGTATGTTACCAATGGCTCTGCACCTTGTCATGGGTGCCATTACAATTCGGTTTTTCAATGCTAGGGCACCCACGTTTGTAGGTGTAAATAATTTGTACACTTTCATTTGGTTTAGATTTTAAGAGGAGTTAGGGTTTAGGGATAATAGGTCGGCAACGTAGGGGGCGGGCTGCGCCCGCCCTTTCTACGGTCATCATTCTCATTAAGCAATTTGCAGGTTTTTACAACCTATCTATTGGGGGAGGGGGGGATTAATTAGTCAAAAGGACTTAATGGTCGTACAGATGATTAAGTAAAAAAGAACTGTTTGTAATGATTAAAATAATCGAGCTAGACCTGACAGGTTTTAAAAACCTGTCAGGTCTGAACAACATTGATGGTTATATAAGCGCGGTTTGGTTCTTAATTGACAAACTACTTTGTTTTGCAGGTTACCTATCGATTTCTTATAGCGAATGATCACCTAAGAATGGGGCGGGAGCAGGCCGCCCCTACGTATGCAAACTGAATCACTTTCACATGGAAAAACTACAGACGACTAACCACTATTTAACCACGTCTTTCGAATCCCAATGTATAGACACAATCAATTCATTTCGCCTAGACAATAATTGATACGGTGGGTTGTATCCCAATAACCGAAAGTGACCATAGTAGGTAATTCCCTTTTGCTTCAAAGCTGCTTCTAAGAGGTTTTTATTGGTAGCAATGCTTTCTGTAGATGCATATCCTGCAAATTGAATGGCAGCTACATATTCAGGTTCAGCAGTTATAATAGCAATATCAGGGTCGTTGGGCTTGGGTAAATTGGACGTGTTGAAGGCGGAAGGCAGCACAAAGGCCATGGTAGATTGTGAGTCACTTATTTCCATGTGAACGGGAGCGGTCATGGCTATTTGTTTCTTTTCGTTGTTGCCACCAAAAATATACCGCGCCAACTTGCCAAATCCTGACTTGCCCAAATCACTGTAATTGGTTGCCTTGGAATGAATCCTAGCCAATGTAGCTGCGGGGTAATGCCTTATTTCTATTTTGCCTTCTTTATGCACCACCTCATAGGCTTGGGTTTCTGTTTTACGGATAGAATTCATGATATAAACTTGAAAAAAAATAAAACCACCCATTAGTACACTGCCTAGAATCAACCACATTTTCATCAGATTTAGTTTACAAATAACTTCCCTCTTTACTTAATCTATACAATCTTTTTTATTTGCATTCCAGCTTACTACACTTAAAATGGGAGATAAATCGTATAGTAACTTCTCGAAAGTTTGAAACTATCGAGAAGTTTAATTGCTAATGATTCGGACGCATAAAAGTTTTCGCCTTGTTCGCAAACCTTTATAGCGTTTGACACCCCAAAAAGATTAAAATGAATCTTCAAATCGAAAAACTTTTGTGCACCCAATGATTCCGTACACCTCTTTTCGGCCTCTTCAAAGTATAAAAAACGATACCCTTTATAGTCGATTTAGAACGGATCACTTAGCTCACTTGTTCTAATCAGTTTTTTATTTACAAATTCATCTAAGCCTAATTGAGCCATTTCCCTGCCATAGCCTGATCCTTTGGTACCACCAAATGGTAAATCGGCTTGGGTCCAAGTAGGGTGATTGATAAACACCATTCCCGTATCAATTTGGTTGGCAACCCGTTTGCCCCTTTCTATGTCTTGGGTAAACACAGAACCGCCCAAACCATAAGGCGAATCATTGGCCAACGCGATGGCCGCTGCCTCATCTTTTACCTTAAAGAAAAGTGCCACGGGGCCAAAAAACTCTTCGTAATAAACTGGATTGGAGGGTGCAATATCTGTAAGTATGGTGGCTTCCATAAAAGCTCCTTCCCTATTTACCCTTTTGCCGCCGAGCAAAATTTTTGCGCCGCCTGCCACTGCCCTTTTTACTTGGTCGTCAATTTTTACGGCGGCAGCTTCTGTGCATAGAGGCCCTAGTTGTGTGGTTTCTTCCATTGGATCACCTACTACAACCGCCTCCATCTTGGCTTTAAACTTTTCTAAGAATACATCTGCTATGGCTTCCACCGCTATGAAACGTTTGGATGCCACACAACATTGACCATTGTTGTTGATTCTTCCCACAATGGCCCATTCAACGGCTTTATCAATATTAGCATCTTCTAGAATGATAAAGGCATCACTACCGCCTAATTCTAACACCGATTTTTTAATGTGCTTTCCCGCTTCCATAGCAACACTTGCACCTGCAATTTCGCTACCCGTAAGTGATACGCCCCTTATCCGTTTGTCGGCAACTAATTTTCCAGCCTGTGGGTGGGAAATCAACAGATTCGTGTATAGCCCTAATGGTGCACCTGCTTCTTTAAAAATAGCATCAATGGCTAAGGCGCATTGTGGCACATTGGCGGCGTGTTTAACTACTACTGTATTGCCAATCATGATATTGGGTGCTGCAAATCGGGCAACCTGATAAAAAGGAAAGTTCCAAGGCTGTACTCCAAACAACACCCCTATGGGACTATACCTTATTATAGCATGGCCATGCACAGGATTCAATACTTTGTCTGCTAAGAATCCTTCTGCATTTTTTGCGTAGTAATCAAATATTTCTGCGCTTAATTTTATTTCGCCCTCTGCATGGGATACTAGTTTGCCCATTTCTAAGGTTATCAAATTAGCCAACTCTTTCTTTTTGGCTCGTAGCAAACCAGCTACTGTGTAAAGTAACTGCGCGCGTGTTTGGTAATCTGTTTGCCTCCATTCTGCAAAAGTGTTGGATGCTGTTGCCACTGATTGGTCTATCACAGCATCACTCATTTCTTCGAAAGACTTTACCAGTTTATTCGTTGTCGGATTAATTGTTTGAAAGTTCATTTTTTTAGGGTTAAATTTTTATAGGTTAGGGTTAAATTCCAATTTATTGGTGCGTGAATGATTCCTAGGGGCGGACTGCGTAAGCCCCTAGGCTACTTTTTTCGATAGGTTAATGGGTGCATAAAAGTTTTTCGCAGTTTTTAGTTAACCCTCACCCTAACTCCTCTCCGAAAGGCGAGGGGCAAAACGAAAAACTTTTATGCTCCTAACTTGGGTTTAAGACTTACCATTAGTTTACTTTAATTATCCAAAATCAAACTCCTACTCAAAAGTTTATCCCTTAGGTGAGTCAAAATTATGTTCTGCTAACTGCTTAAATCCACTAAAACCCTCCTTATATCCTTTAGCATTCTCAACAATTTGCTAATTCCTTCCGAATGCTTAGTAAGCACATTCAAATAGAAACCCAGTAACCGCCATTTTGTCCTTAGCTATAACATATATTCGCTTGGTTAAGACAAACTGTCTCCTTTTGAGGCTGCTAACTTCCCTTTTGAGGCTGCTAACTTCCCTTTTGCGACTGCTAACTTCCCTTTTGAGGCTGCTAACTTCCCTTTTGAGGCTGCTAAATTCCCTTTTGAGGCTGCTAGGCTCCCTTTTGTGGCAACTAAGTTCCCTTTTGTGGCAACTAAGTTCCCTTTTGTGGCAACTAAGCTCCCTTTTGTAGCAACTAAGCTCCCTTTTGCCCTGTTTAGGCTTCTTTGGGTATAATCGGAGTGATTTTTCCTCCCAAAAAAAATTGGGGGCCATATAAAAACGCTCCCTGCTATTGGTTTGTAATAAATTATATAATTTATTACACGAAAGAAAGAATCTAAATATTTACGAAGCCAGAAATAGGGTGCATAAAAGTTTCTCGCTGTTTTTAGGTAAACCTCACCCCAACCCCTCTCCGAAAGGCGAGGGGCAAAACGAAAAAGTTTTTATGCTCCCTAGGTTAATCACCTGAATTTTGGCAGGAGCTTTTTCAAATGCCATGAAAGAGTTGATTAACAGCAAAATGATGGATATAAGAATGGCAATGGAAGTAAGGCTTACGCCTTGGATATATCTTTTATTAGCTCTCTTGGTCAACCCATCGTTTTTTAGGTAGGAACATTTGTTGGCTTCTATTTCATAAAGCAATATTTCATGATAGTTTTTGGTAATCAATTCCTGATATTTGGTCACAGACAATGCCTGATCGAGCGGTTTGCCTCTGAATATGCTCAACAGTATAAGGATGGAGCTAATGAATAAAGCAATAGGAATGATGGAGATAGACTGTAATATTTTGTTGGGGTTATTCAAACTATTTAAGAAAAAAGGGATAAACAACACAGTGAAGCCGATAATTGTACCAGCATAGGAATGCTGTTGGCGGTAAGAATCCACTTGCTTTTCAATAATCTCCTTTGAGTTGATAGCCAGAAATTCTATGTGCCTACAATCTTCGTTTTGTACCTTATTTTCCATTGCGATAACTGGTTGAATGATAGAAAAAGCCCGAGCATTTTATAGTTGTGCTGATACCCCTTATTATGGTTAATGTCGGTAACCTCCATTTTAAGATACTCCGCCCATTACACTTTTAAAGAGTGATTTTTAACATCATCTTTCTGCGCCTCATTTCCCAAATAAGCATGTCCAAGTGCCTCCACAGTGCAGGTTGCCGCTTGGTCGTGGTTGCCTTCTTCGTGGTGCTTGGCGGCATTCAAATGACTTTTTGCGGCAGCAGCAAAATGGATGGCAGCTTTCTTGTGGTTGTAAATCCCTTTTTCATGTTCTACAGGAGATGTGGAAGGGGCTTCAATTGGTTTGGTTTCTGGTAATGGATTTTTCGATTTCATCGTTGTTTTTGATTATTACATACAAACGGAAGAGGTTGCTACACCTCCCCCGTTTGCATTAGACAGGTTATCCAAAAGCATACTCATAGTCAACTGCCAGTTCATTCTTAACACTCCAAATGCCGGGGGTTTTCCAAGCGATTCTGCCCGCTTCTTCTTTTTGGTACCAAGAGTCAACAGTACCAGTAAGGGTAACCGTTCTTCCAGATACATCTACATTAATATCGCTGTCATCAATCGACCAGTTTCTAGCGATGGCATCTTCCACATCGGCTTTTTCCACCGCATCTTTAATGTCAGATTTTATTTTGATGTTGTTGGTCACACCTTTTACACCAGTTAAATAATTAATCGCATTCTTGGCAGCTTCTCTTTGGTAATTCCAAACAAGTTCGCCTTCTAGGGTAACCCAGCCATCCTCTACTTTCACAGTTACTTTATCGTTGGGAACCGACCAATTAGATTGCAAAGCATCCACTACTTCTTTGGCAATTTCCTCATTGGTTTTAGACCACTCGTTAGAAAAACGCACTTCAATCTTTTCTACCAAAGCCTTAACACCGATCACTTTTTTGGCGGCATTTTCTGCTTCCACTTTTTTGGCATAGCTATCCACCACACCCGTTAATGACACGATTCCGTCTTTTGCAGTTACCCCAATTTCGGCTGCATTTAATAGAGGTTCCCATTTAATGGCGTTTTGAACGTCGGTTTGTAATTCTGAATTATTTTTCATTTTATAGGAATTAATGTTGAAACAACTTGGTAACAACATGGCAAAGGTGGTGCTTAATTTCGGCCACTATTTTACGCAACGGGAGAGAAAAATTGTAGCATTCACAGATTAAAATGTTGTAGCATAGGGTTACATGAAATTCAGGTACAAAGAAGTCAACATCCTTAACAGTTAAAGCTCCATCAAACATCATTTATCATCCTCCCCATTCAGTTCAACCCTCCTTTGAATTTATAGGAAGCAGCGCTGAACGTTTCCAATACTCATTAGAAGCATTACCATACTTTTTTGAAGTTTTTCGGTACTCATTAGAAGTTTTTCGGTACTCATTTGAAGCATTACGATGCTCGTTTGAGGCATTAGGATGCTCGTTTGAAGCATTACGGTGGACATTTGTACCGATTTTTTGGGCTTTTGAGGGCTTTTTGGAGCCATTTCAAGACAATTTGTCAGCATCTCGACTTCTCTCGCTAATGGTTTTATTTATTTATATATCACCGCATTTTCTTTTACTAGTTTGCGTATGTAGTTAATAATAAAACCATGATTCTTTCGTAGCAAACCTCAACCCAAGGTTCATTTCCAATGGTAGCTGGAAATGAGGAATCTTATAATTCATTACCAAAACAGTGTAACATAAGTGGCAGGATCTGATTCATTTTTGCAGCGGAAAATTCCAAATTAAATCCTTGAATAGGTATGGTTAATAACTTATCCAATATCATCATCCATTATGTTCAGACCTGACAGGTTTTTAAAACCTGTCAGGTCTGAAACTCGAATTTAACAAACAATATCACAGAACTAATTCCTAACCTCTTATCCCTAAAAAATGAACTTACCAACAATTGCCCAAATAGCCAAAAACCTAGTGATCAATAACAAAGGTTTGCTGGCTATGGATGAAAGCATCCCTAGTTGCAATAAAAGATTTAATGCCTTGGGCATACCTGCCACAGTGGACATGCGGCGGGCATATCGAGATTTACTCATTACCACGCCGCACTTGAGTGATTATATAAATGGAGTGATTCTTTGCGACGAAACCATTAGACAAATGAGTACAGACGGCACTCCATTTACCGACATCCTAAAAAAGGCGGGAATCGGTATCGGCATCAAAGTAGATACCGGGGAAGCAGACATGAAGGATCATCCCGGAGAAAAAATTACTCAGGGCTTAGACGGATTGGGCAAGAGGCTAGCAACTTATGCTAAAATGGGGGCAAGCTTTGCCAAGTGGCGGGGTGAAATCATAATTGGCGAGGACATTCCAAGCATGGAATGTATTGAAGCAAATGCGAAAGTGCTTGCCTTGTATGCGCAAATTTGTCAAGAAGCTGGTTTAGTTCCTATTGTAGAACCCGAGGTGGATATGGCGGGTAATCACAGCATCGAACGGTGTTTGGAGGTTACCCGATTGGTACTTCAAGCGGTTTTTACTCAATTGCAGTTACATCATGTGGCATTGGAAGCCATCATCTTAAAGCCCAACATGGTTTTACCTGGTCTGGGTTGTGACTTTCAAGTTGGCATTGACGAAATGGCGGACACTACGGTTTCGCTTTTATTAGCAGTGGTTCCTTCCACTGTACCGGGCATTGCTTTCTTGTCGGGCGGACAACCTTACCAGTTGGCTACTTCCCGCCTAAATGCTATGCATGTAAGATATAAGGACAAACTACCTTGGGCGTTGACTTTTTCTTATTCCCGTGCCCTCCAGCAGCCTGCACTTTCCACATGGTTGGGGAATAGTGAAAACATCAACAGGGCACAAGAACAACTTTTACACCGCGCACTTTGCAATTGTGCAGCTATGCGGGGTAAATACGATGCGGAAATGGAATATAATGGGAGGTGGTAGGGGTTGGGAAAATTTCACCGAGCTGCACGGAGGAGGTACAGCGTTTTAAAAAAGGCAGCTTTGTTTCTTTCATGTATAACTTATGCGAAATTAACACCCCGGCGTGCCGCCACCCCTCAAGAGGGGAATTGTCCACCAAATATGTAGAAACCGACTTTTTTGCAAAGAAGTTATATAGTAGAACCACTGAGCTACTAATCTCCGTGTAACTACTATATAACTTCTTCGCTTCAAGTTGTTTCCAAGTCTCCTAAAGCCAGCATAAATCGGCGACTTTTAAGCGGCACTTTTCAACTTCGCCAACTGTTTCTCAAGC
>JAIXOJ010000060.1 GCA_027486835.1 Chitinophagaceae bacterium | reverse complement strand
TCTGTTTTAAGTGGGAATCCAATTTTGATGGTTGATCCAGATGGAAATGATTGGATTTTCAGTGCTACTTTCGATAAAAATGGAAAAATGACCGCATTAAATATTAAGTTTAAAGGTGCTTTACTTAATGAGGCGCAAAATAAATTTTAAAATAAAAATTTGACACTTCTTAAAAGTAAAATTGAAAAACAGATTATGAATTCGTATGGTGGTGAATATGAAGGAGTCAAGGTGAGTGTTTCTGCCAATATTACAGTTAGAAAAAACGAACAAGATGCTATAAAAAATAATGAACATTTATTTAGAATTTCTGAAAAAGTTGACCCTGAGACAGGAAAACAGTTAGGAAACAAGGGTGATATTGGTGGGACAGAGATATTTATTTCACCAAAAACAGCAAATGATGCTTTAAATAGTAAGGATGGATATACATTCTCTCATGAAGCTGGACATACTGCAGCAGGTCTTCATCCAGAAGATGACTACTCCAAATTAAAAAGACCTGATTCAAAAGAGTTAGGAGATTGGCAAAAGGAATCAAAGCAAGAACTTCCCTTGAATAAGAATAATGAAAAGAGTTACGATGGGAAAGAATGGAAGGGTGATAATTTATTGAGTTCTCAAAATAACGGATCTAAGCCAAATTTGACACAACTCAAAGCAATGTACAAGGCATTTATAAAAGGATACATTAACAAGCAAACTATTGATGGAAAACCAACTAAAAATTTTAATAAGAAATAATGAATAAGTATTTTGTTTTTATAATTGTAATTTCTGTATTACCCTTTACATTATGTATATGCCAGAATACTATAGATTATCATAAGGAGAATAGATATGTTAGTTTATATGTTATATAGAAATATAAACATGTATTGTACCCTGACACTACAAATCCATACGTTCTTAAACAAAAAGGCTTGTATGATACTAGCAACGAAGCTGAAATGTATTCAAGGAGGTATCTAACTATGAATGTTAAATGTAAAATTATCTATGAAAAAGACATAAATGAGTATATCATAATTACAAAAGAAGGTGTAAAACTGTGGGTTTGGAATTTGCCTCGGTTCTTGAGAAAGGGGAATATTGAATATCTATTTAAAGCTAGAATATTTATAAATGATGATACTGGGGATAATGCAAGCAACTTTCCTTGGGGGCTTCCTGCATTGATTACAGAAATTAGGTTTCGTTAGTTAAATTGCTATATGGATAATTTGCGCTATACCTATAAGTTTGGCACCAATCAGCTAGACCATGTGAAAGATGCAGTATCTGCCAATAACTATAGTATAGACATAGACAACCAAGACACCCTAAACTATACATACGACCAAATAGGTAACCTGAAAAAAGACAAAGCCGAGGGAATAGATACGATTATTTGGACTGTTTATGGTAAAATTGCCAAAATTGTAAAAAGTAATGGTATAATAATCAATTACACCTATGATGCAGCAGGAAACCGAATTTCTAAAGTAGTGAACGCAAAGATGGGCGGAAAAAAAGTTACATGGTATGTACGCGATGCTTCAGGAAATGTGATGAGTGTTTATTCCAAAAATGATAGCATAAACAACGGTCATTTAATGCAAAGCGAAGTGCATTTATATGGAAGTAGTAGGCTAGGCATTTGGGAAAGTGAAAGAGATATGCAGGATACCGCAATTCTATTGCAGAATGGAATGATTATGTTTAAAAGGGATAAAAAGCGGTATGAACTGAACAATCACTTAGGTAATGTATTAGTCACAGTTTCCGATAGGAAAATACCGATTAGCTATAATGGTACTACAATAGACCACTACGAGGCATACGTTATGAATGCACAAGATTTTTATCCTTTTGGGATGGTGATGGTTGGGAGAGGGTATGTGAAAAGTGTGGGCTATAGATATGGTTTTGGAACTCAAGAGCGTTCAACGGAAATAAACGAAAATAGTTATACTGCTGAATTTTGGCAATACGATGCAAGAATTGGAAGGCGTTGGAATACCGACAAAAGACCAAACGTTTCAATAAGCCCCTATAATTGTTTTGCTGGAAATCCAATTTGGTATAATGATATTAAAGGCGATACTATTACAGGCGAAAACGGCTTTGATAAAGCAGCATATAGAGCCGGTCTTGTTGAGCATATTGATCTGCTTAAAAAATATAAGAAAGATGGATTACCTGGTGGAATGGCTGTAAATGAAAAAAATCTCAATGGCAAATTAAACGAGATGAACGCAGCACTAAATACATTTGATGCTTTAGAAGCAAGAAAAGATATTATCGTAGTTAGAAAAGGAGATGCTGCAACAAATCCAAACGAGGCTTGGACGAATTTCAATATCGCTCAAAATGCTCCAAGAGTTGATATTGGGACTGGCGTAAAAGATGCAGATTTTTACTTAATATCTCACGAATTACAACACGTTGAAGATTATTTTAATGGTGGCTTTTCTTTTGCTGCAAATGGCGCAGGTGGTATTCTTGTTGATATTTATGATGAGATAGGTCCTAATAATCGGCAAGAAGTTTTGCGTTCAGGTATTATAGCAGCATCTCCAAACCCTACTGTATGGACAAATAAAACATTACCAAATCGGGTGTTTAGTGATGGAACAACTCCTTATAATGTTCTTCCAAAAGATAAGCGGGTACTTTCCGACCCAAAATGGTCATCATTCTTAAAAACAGAAACTGCAAAGAGTGTTCAAGAAAATACACCTCAACCACATTTTTATGTAGGTTTTGAAAAAGATAGAGCTGATGCAGAGGCCGCAAAAAAAGCAGAAGAAGCGAAGAAAAAATAGAACAACCCAAAAAGTAATTTAAAATGAGAAATAAAACGTTTATACTAATTATCTGCTGTTTGTTTTTTTGCAAAGCAAGTCAAGCACAATTAATTTGTGGACAATATAAAGGAGAAAACTATGGTAGTAGATTAAGAATAAATCCCGATAGTACAGCTACCTATTATTTTAGATATGAAACCACTTTATCGTTTGAATATAAGTGCCGAATAATTAAAAAGACATATTCAACATTTCAACTTGAAAATCTAAATTCAACAAATGATAAGATTATCATAAATAATAAAAATAATAAATCAAGTATGATGATAATAAATTTTTTTACAGTTGATAAAGCTAATCAAAGTTCTTCTGCAAATATTGAGTATGAAATAATCTATTGCTCAAGTGGTAAACATAAAAACGCTAAATGTATTTGTTTTTTTTATAATCATAGATTATACTGTTATCACCTGCCATTCAAAACAAAAGAAGCTAATATTTTTATTGACATAGAAAACTCTTTTTTAATCACTAATTGGAAAGTAAACGGAGATAAACTCATACCATATATTAATGGTACAGTAGCTGAAAAATGGATTCTCCAACGCAGTAAGTAAATATATAGCCACCAAATTTGGTGGCTTTTGCTTTTTGTTCCACCTTGTAAAGCAAGGCAAAAATGGGGCAAAATACACACAGCTAAGCTGTGAAAAAAGGGGCAAAAAAGTAATTGTGGCTTCGCCCCTCAATTTAATTTTCTTCTTTTAGTTTTTAGTTTTTAGGGTTCATTTTGTCGGATTTTAGTCGTTAAAACTGGCTCAACTAAAAAAGTTTTCCACAATTTTATTTTTCTCTCCAATTTCTTTACTCTCAAGGTTTTGGGCTTGTTTTTTCTCCCCTTCCCCTAAAACTCCCATTCCAAAAGCCTTTTAAGGCAGGAAGCGATTTTTTTTGTGGTTGTGTAGTGGTATTTGGTTTTTTTGGTTCGTTTTTTTGCCTTTGGCTATGGGGTTTGTTTTTTGCGGCTGCATTTGAATTGTAATCGTTATTTATTTGTGTTGAGGCTGACTAAAGAGGGGCACTTTTAAAGTCTGAAGACCTTTAGAAGCGCATATTTGGATAATTGTTTCCAGCAGGTATCCGAATACGAAGAAGCTTTTTTATACTTTTTAGACTGACCAAAGTCCTCGCTACCAGTTCGGAAGTCGTCTGTATAATGTTTATTTTAAAATATTAAGTTGCTGGATGGTTAGTTTTATTTGTTTTCTTTTTGTGTTACTCCATGCCGATAGCAATACCATTAAAGAGAACACCATCTTTAGTACTGCATCCTTGGGTGCTACACAAACACAATTCCCAGCAGGTTACGGATGCCCAGTAGGTTATATCCTCGATTCTTCTTTTGGTTACCATTACTGTAGGTACAATTATTTATGTAAAGAAGATCGCCTTTGTGGCAAGGCCGATCCTGTGATACCACCCGCTCCTGCGCCTTATGATGCTTGTGCTGATAGTACTTTTTTCTCGGTAAGTAAAGGAACGGAATTGTACAATGCGTATATGGATTCGCTGCGGGGCAGTTTTGAAACGCCTTACCGCAATTTAGCCCTATCTGCCTATAAGCGGGAGCGGTTTACGGCGGGTTATGTATTGCCCGAGTTTCACTATACCTTGTACTACCACGACCAAGCGGGCTACCTCTTGCAAACTGTGCCACCAGCAGGAGTGCAATGTATCCGCCGCCAAAGCTGGTTAGATTCTGTGAAAGTGGCAAGAGCAAGGCAGCAACAGTTAGTACCAGCCCACCGCCTCGCCACCCGCTACCGCTACAATACCCTAGGGCAAGTGGTGGTGCAGCAAAGTCCGGATGGAGGTAAGTCCAGTACTTGGTACGATCGGCTAGGCAGGCTTTGCGCAAGCCAAAATGCCAAACAGGCAACAAAGAATGCGTACAGTTATACTTTGTACGACTACCTAGGCCGAGTGACAGAAGTAGGCGAACTGGACAAAACGGGTACAACTGGGGCAGCATTGGACATTAGCATCAGTAGAAACCCCGCTTTGTTGGAGCAATGGTTAGCAAATGGCGTGCATAACCAAATAACCCAAACGGTTTATGATTATGCGTATGCACCCATATCGGGCAATATCCTTAACGCTCAAAACCTACGCAATCGGGTAGCTTACACAGCAGTGTATAACACCGAAACGGATTACGACAACGGCACACCCGCCACTGCCACTTTTTACAGCTATGATATCCACGGCAATGTGGATACCTTGGTGCAAGACTATCGGCAGGGAGCGATGGCCGATGCAGGCAATCGGTTTAAGAAAATGGTGTATGGCTATGACCTGATAAGTGGAAAAGTAAACAGTGTAGCCTACCAATCAGGGCAAAAAGATGCCTTTTATCACCGTTACGAGTATGATGCGGAAAACCGCTTAACGGATGTAAGTACTAGCCATGACAGCACTTATTGGGAAAAAGATGCCCACTACGATTACTACCTCC